>NZ_JBFUCJ010000016.1:0-74594 GCF_056405295.1 Variovorax sp. P1_H2
ATCCAGGCCGGCGCCGGGCCGCCCCAAGGCGGCCTGCGGCCCCCTCGGGGGGCAGCGACCCACACGCAGTGGGGGAGCGTGGGGGCGATCCAGGCCGGCGCCGGGCCGCCCCAAGGCGGCCTGCGGCCCCCTCGGGGGCAGCGACCCCACGCAGTGGGGGAGCGTGGGGGCTACATCTACGCGATCGCCGCGTAGGCCACGATCTCGATCCTCATGCCCGGCACCACCAGGCCCGAGACGCCCATGCTCGATCGGTTCGGGTAGGGGGCGGCGAAGAACTCGCGGTACACGGCGTCGATCCGCGGCATGTCCTGGACGTCGGTCATGTAGATCAGCACCTGGGTGACGTCATCGAGGCGGCCGCCGGCGGCCTCCACGGCGCGCCGCAGGTTGGCGAAGGTCAGGCGGGCCTGGTCCTCGATGGCGCCGGTGTCGATGCTGCCGTCGGGGCGCACCGGCCCGTGGGCGGTGAACAGCAGGCCCGAGGCCTTCACCGCCCAGGAGAAGGGCTGCGCCAGCGCCGGCAGGCCGGTGTCGACGATCTCCTTCACGAGAGCACCGCCGCCATCGCCTGCGCCACGTGGTCCACGTTGGCGCTGGTCAGCCCCGACAGGCACATGCGGCCCGAACGCACCAGGTAGACCGCATGCACGTCGCGCAGCCGCGCCACCTGCGCCTCGCTGAGTCCGGTGTAGCTGAACATGCCGCGCTGCGTGACCAGGTAGCCGAAGTCGCGCCGACCCTGGAACTTCTCGTCGAGCACCGCCAGCAGGCGTTCGCGCATGGCGCGGATGCGGCGGCGCATGGCGGCCGTCTCGTCGGTCCAGAGCGCGAACAGCGCCGGGTCCTGCAGCACGCGGGTGATCACGCGGGCGCCGTGCGTGGGCGGGGTCGAGTAGTTGCGGCGCACGGTCGCCTTCAGCTGGCCCAGCACGGTCTCGGCCGCGGCGCGGTTCTCGCACACCACGCTGAGGCCGCCGCAGCGTTCGCCGTACATCGAGAAGTTCTTCGAGAACGAGTTGGCGGCGAAGAAGGCGATGCCGGCGTCGGCCAGCGCGCGCAGGGCGAAGGCATCCTCGTCGAGGCCGTCGCCGAAGCCCTGGTAGGCGATGTCGATGAACGGGATCAGCTCGCGCGCGCGCAGCACCGGGATCAGCGCCTGCCACTGTTCTTTCGACAGGTCGACGCCGGTCGGGTTGTGGCAGCTGGCATGCAGCAGCACGATGCTGCGGCGCGGCAGGGCGTCGAGGCTGGCCAGCATGCGGTCGAACGAAAGGCCGCCGGTGGCCGGGTCGTAGTAGGGATAGGTGCGCACCTCGAGCCCGGCGCCTTCGAAGATGGCGCGGTGGTTTTCCCAGGTCGGATCGCTGACCCAGATGGCGGCTTCGGGAAAGTAGCGGCGCAGGAAGTCGGCGCCGACCTTCAGGGCGCCGGAGCCGCCGAGCGTCTGCAGCGTGGCGATGCGGCCGCTGGTGACGGCTTCGTGCGAGGCGCCGAACAGCAGTCGCTGGACGGCGCTGCGGAAATCCGCGAGGCCCTCGATCGGCAGGTAGGGGCGCGGCCCGATCTCCTGCAGCAGGGCGGTCTCGGCGCGGCGTACCGAGGGCAGCACCGGCAGGCGGCCTTCATCGTCGAAGTAGACGCCGATGCCGAGGCTGACCTTGTTCGGGCGGGGGTCGGCCTGGAAGGCTTCCATCAGAGACAGGATGGGGTCGCCCGCGTAGGGCGGGACATGGCTGAACAGCGAGGGGGACGAGGCGGTCATGAAGAAGTCTCTGATGGGCGTTGTGAAGCCCGGATTCTTCGATCGGCGGATGGGCATGCCAAGTATTTTTTGATCGGTGCATAGATTTGTCTATTTATCTTCGAATTAAGAATTTTCTTTGCGCATCCGCCTGGCGGACGCGAGGCCGAGCAGGCCTGGCAATCTTCAACATTGTCAAGACGCATTTGTTCTGTTCGTTCGAATTGCCGGTGCGGAACCGTCCGTGTTCAATGCCCGAAAAAAACATTGGCCTCAGGAGGAGCTTGAGTGAACCGACAAGGAAAGTGGGAGGAAGCGCAGCGTGCTGCGGTCCGTGCGTTCGTGGGTTCGATGGCGTTGCTCGTCGCCTCGGTCGCGTTCGCGGCCGAACCGGACATCGCGCGTGCGCGCGAGCTGGTTCAGGCGGCCGAAAGCAAGCCGCCCGAAGGCGTCGCTGCGCACCTGGAACTCGGCCGCGCCTATTTCGTGCTCGGGCAGTATGCCGAGGCCAAGATCGAGTTCGAGACCGTGCTGCGCTTCGACAGCCTGCCGCAGGATCTGCTGAGCCAGGTCGAGGTCTACAACAGGGCGGCGAGCCAGGCGCTGGACGAGAAGCGTGCCGTGGTGGGCTTCGGCTATGCCGAGACCGGCATTGGCCAATACCACGTGAACCCGACGCGCGGCACCGACGCGCTCGGCGGCGGCGATCGCAGCGACACCTTCTTCAACGCCCGGGCGGGCGGCGGCGTGAACTACGCGTTGCCGAACGACTACGCGCTCGATGCCAGCCTGGACTATCGCTTCCGCTCCTACGACAACTCGGAAAGCCGCAACGACTCCGACCTGCGCTGGCGCGTTGCCGGCAGCCGCGCGTTCGGCGAGAACAACCTCGCCGTCGGCCTGCGGGGGCGCACCAGCTACCGCGGCGACGGCGACTATCGCAACGATGCCGGCTTGTTCACCGACTACCGCTATCGGGTCGATCCCGACAACCAGCTCACGCTGGGTGCCGAGTACCGGCGCCGCCGCTACCCCGAAGGCCGGTTGCGCGAGCGCAGCCGCACCAGTGCCGACGTCTCGGCCGGCTGGGTTCATTCGCTGCTGGACGGAAGCGGCAGCCTGACGGTCACCGCGCACGGCGGCCAGCACGTCGCGACCAGCCGGCCCGACGGCAACTCCAGTTTCTACGGCGCCACCGTGGCGCTGGACTTCACGGTCAACAACAAATTGAGCTGGGGTACCTTCGCCTGGTGGGAGCGCGATGCCTACAACGTCGACCGGGTGCATTTCCATCCGGACACGATCGACAACAGCGTGATCCTGCGGCGCAGGGACAACCTCTATGAAGTCGGCGCCTATCTGGTCTGGGAATTTGTGCCGACCTGGACGCTCAGGCCCGAACTGCTCTGGATTCGCGACCAGAGCAATTCGGTCGGCTTCAACTACAGCGCGACCGAGGCCTGGCTCAACGTTCGAAAAAGCTTCTGAATGCGTCGCCCGACTTGGGTACGTGCGCCTTGACAAACCCTATGAGCACATTGATCCTCGCTCCGCGCTGTAAGTGAAAGTGCACATACAGGGCATCGAAAAGAAGAACAAAGGAGTAGGAATGGCTTCGACCGAGCAGAAGATGTCGCGCATGCAGCTCACCGCGATGGGTGGGCGGGATGGTCGGTGCGGGGATCTTCTCCCTTCCGCGGACCTTCGCAAATGCGACCGGTCCGCTCGGCGCCGTGATCGCGTGGCTCATCGCCGGCACCGGCATGTACATGCTGGCCCGGGTGTTCCAGTCGCTGGCCGAGCGCAAGCCCGACCTCGACGCCGGTGTGTTTGCCTATGCGAAGGCGGGCTTCGGCGACTATCCCGGCTTCCTGTCGGCCTTCGGCTACTGGATCGGCAGCTGCATCGGCAACGTGTCGTACTGGGTGCTGATCAAGTCCACGCTGGGCGCCTTCTTCCCGGTCTTCGGCGACGGCAACACGGTGGTGGCGATCGTCGTCTGGTCTGCGCATCGCCGGGCGTGGTTTATGCATACGACCGCAACACCTACACCAACACGCTGCTGCGCAAGCAGGGCATCGAGGTGGTGACGATCGTCGGGGCCGAGCTGGGCCGCGGACGGGGAGGCGGCCATTGCATGACCTGCCCCATCATTCGCGATCCGGTCGACTTCTGACGCGGTACGGAAAGGAAAACAGCACGTGTCCGCGATATCCGCTGCCCAACGAGTTGGTAATTGGCCCAGGACGACGACGCTGCTGGCGATCGCGGCGCTGGTGTCGCTGTCGGCCTGCAAGCGCGCCGAGGAAGCCCCGGCGCCCGAGGTGCGTCCGGTCCGCGTGATGACGATCGAGCGCCGCTCGGTCGGCGACACCGTCTCCCTCACCGGGCGCGTGCAGGCGCAGAGCGAGGTCAACCAGTCCTTCCGCATCGACGGCCGGCTGATCGAGCGCAACGTGGACATCGGCGACCGGGTCAAGCCCGGGCAGCTGCTGGCGCGGCTCGACCAGATGAACGAGGACAGCAGCCTGCAATCGGCGCGGGCCCAGCTGGCGGCGGCGCAGGCCCAGGGCCTCGAGGCCCGCAACACCTTCAACCGGATGCGCGACCTGCTGGCCGAGAACGCGGTTTCGCGCGCTTCGTTCGAGCAGGCCGAAGCCATGCTCAAGGTGACGCAGTCGCAGGTCGAGTCGGCGTCGTCGCTGGTCAACATCGCGCAGAATCGCGTGAGCTACACCCGGCTGCTGTCCGACGTGGCCGGCGTGGTGACCGCGCGCGGCGCCGAGCCCGGCGAGGTGGTGCCGGCCGGCCGCATGATCGTGCAGGTGGCGCGCGAGGGCGCGATCGACGCCGTCTTCGACGTCCCGGCGCAGATCAAGGACATCGCGCCGAGCAATCCCGACATCCTGGTCTCGCTGGGCGGCGACCCCAAGGTCACGGCCGCCGGCAAGGTGCGCGAGGTCTCGCCGCGCGCCGATCCGGTCACCGGCACCTTCGCGGTCCGGGTCCGACTGATCAATCCGCCCGCGGCGATGCGCCTGGGCAGCACGGTCACCGGGCGCATGAAACTCGACACCGAGCCCGCGCTCGACATCCCGGCCAGCGCGCTGGTCCGCGCCAACGGCCAGACCTCGGTGTGGATCGTCGACACCAAGGCCGGCACCGTCGCGGCCCGCAATGTCCAGGTGCGCGCCTATGACGCGGCCCGCGTCCAGGTCTCGCAGGGACTGGCGCCCGGCGACGTGATCGTCACCGCCGGTGTCCAGGCGCTGCGGCCGGGACAGAAGGTCCGCTGGCTCGAGGCCGCGAAGTGATCGGCCCGAACCTGTCGGAGTGGGCGCTCTCGAAGCGCTCGCTGGTGGTGTTCCTGATGATCATCGCGGTCGTCGCGGGCACCTTGTCGTTCCTGAAGCTGGGTCGGGCCGAAGACCCGGCCTTCACCTTCCGCACCATGATCGTCGCCGCCGGCTGGCCCGGTGCGACGGTCGACGAGACGCTGTCGCAGGTCACCGAGCGGCTCGAGCGCACGCTCCAGGAAACGCAGCACCTCGACCGCGTGCGCAGCTACACCACGGCCGGCCAGACCACGATCTTCGTCGACCTCAAGCAGTCGACGCCGCCGGGCGCGGTGGCGGACATCTGGTACCAGGTGCGCAAGAACATCGGCGACATGCGCCAGACGCTGCCGAGCGGCGTCGTCGGGCCCTTCTTCAACGACGACTTCGGCGACACCTTCGGCATCATCTATGCCTTCACCGCCGACGGCTACACCTTCCGCGAACTGCGCGACAAGGTCGAAGACGCGCGTTCGCGCCTGCTGCAGGTGCCCGACGTCTCGAAGATCGAGGTGCTGGGCGCGCAGGACGAGCAGATCTTCATCGAGTTCTCGACCGAGCGGCTGGCCGGCCTGCGCCTGGACTACGGCGCGATCGTCGCGGCGCTGCAGGCGCAGAACGTGATCCGGCCGGCCGGCGTGCTGCAGACCGAGCAGGAGCGCGTCTTCATGCGCGTCACCGGGTCCTTCGACACCGAGCGCGACATCGAGGCGGTCAACCTGGTGCTCGGCGGCCGCAACATCCGCCTGGGCGACATCGCGACCGTGCGCCGCGGCTTCGCCGATCCGCCGCAGCCGATGTTCCGGGTCAACGGCAAGCCCGCGATCGGCCTGGCGATCGCGATGCGCGAGTCAGGCGACATCCTCGCGCTCGGGACGAACATCAAGGCCGAGATGGCCGACATCACGGCCAACCTGCCGCACGGCATCGAGCCGACGCTGGTGGCCGACCAGGCGGTCACGGTCGACGTCGCGATCAGCGACTTCATGGCCTCGCTCTGGCAGGCCATCGCGATCATCCTGGTGTGCAGCTTCGTGAGCCTGGGCGTGCGGCCCGGCGCGGTGGTGGCGCTGTCGATTCCGCTGACGCTGGCGATCGTGTTCGCGGTCATGGATCTGGTCCACATCGACCTGCACCGGGTCTCGCTCGGGGCGCTGATCATCGCGCTGACCCTGCTGGTCGACGATGCGATGACCACGGTCGACGCGATGATCAACCGGCTCGCGGCCGGCGACACCAAGGACCAGGCGGCGACCTTCGCCTACCGCACGCTGGCGGCGCCGATGCTGATCGGCACGCTGGTGTCGATCTCGAGCTTCGTGCCGATCGGCTTCGCGCGCAGTTCGGCGGGCGAGTACACCTTCTCGATCTTCGCCGTGGTGGCGATCGCGCTGATCGTGTCCTGGCTCGGCGCCGTGATCTTCGCGCCGCTGGTCGGCAAGGCGCTGCTGAAGGCGCCCAAGCCGGGCGCCGACAACAAGCCGAGCAAGTTCCTCAATGCCTACGGCAGCTTTCTCAAAGGCGCGATCCGGGCCCCCTGGCTGACGATCGCGCTCACGCTGGCGGCCTTCGTGGTGTCGATGTTCCTGGTGCGCTTCGTGCCGCAGCAGTTCTTCCCGGCCTCCGACCGGCCCGAGCTGACGATCGACCTGACCTTGCGGCAGAACGCATCGATCCACGCCACCGAGGACGAAGTCAAGCGGCTGGAGGACATCCTCAAGGCCGATCCCGATGTCGACCACTTCAGCTCCTATGTCGGGCGCGGCGCGGTGCGCTTCATCCTGACGCTCAACGTCCAGCTGGCCAACCCCTTCTTCTCGCAGCTGATCGTGGTCGCCAAGGACCTCGAGTCGCGCGACCGCCTGCAGAACAAGCTCGAGAAGGTGCTGGCCGAGCAGTTCCCCGACATGGTCGCGCGGGTGTCGCCGCTCGAACTCGGGCCGCCGGTGGGCTGGCCGCTGCAGTACCGCGTGATGGGTCCCGACAAGGACGAGGTGCGCAAGATCTCGCTCGATCTCGCCGGCATCCTGGGCTCGCATCCGCAGGCCCGGCACGTCAATTTCGACTGGATGGAGCCGGCGCGGCAGATCCAGATCCGCGTCAACCAGGACGAGGCGCGCCAGCTCGGCATCAGCACCGGCGCGCTGGCCGGCATCATGAACGCCACCATCACCGGAACGCCGGTCACGCAGGTGCGCGACGACATCTACCTGGTCAACGTGGTGGCCCGCTCGAGCGCCGAGCAGCGCTTGTCGCTGCAGACGCTGAGCACCTTGCAGGTGCCCACGGCCAGCGGCCGGATGGTGCCGCTGAACCAGTTCGCCACCTTCTCGGAAGAGCAGGAGTCGCCGCTGGTGTGGCGCCGCAACCGGGTGCCGACGCTCACGGTGCGCGCCGACGTGGTGCACGGCGCGCTGCCCGACACCATCGTCGAGGCGCTGGCGCCGCAGATCAAGGCGTTCAACGCCAAGCTGCCGAAGGGCTACAAGGTCGAGACCGGCGGCCTGTTCGAGGAAAGCGCCGCGTCGAGCGCCTCGGTGTTCGCCGTAGTGCCGCTCATGATCGTGCTGATGCTGCTGAGCATGATGGTGCTGCTGGTGAGCTTCCGCCGGCTCGCGATGGTGGTCTGCGTGATGCCCCTGGGATTGATCGGCGTGGTGATCACGCTGCTGGTGTTCAACCGGCCGCTGGGCTTCGTCGCCATCCTCGGCATCCTGGCGCTGATCGGCATGATCGCCAAGAACGGCGTGATCCTGATCGTGCAGATCGAGACCTTCCGCGCCGAAGGCATGAATGTGCTCGATGCCGTGGTGGCCTCGGCCACCTCGCGGATGCGGCCGATGATGCTGACCTCGATCTCGACCGTGCTCGGCCTGATCCCGATCGCGCCCACGGTGTTCTGGGGCTCGATGGCCTTCGCGATCATGGGCGGGCTGCTGGTGGCCACCGTGCTGACGCTGGTCTTCCTGCCGACCCTGTACGTGCTGGTGTTCGGCAAGGAGAAGCCGACGCCGCCGGCGGGCGCGGTCGAGCCGGCGTGAGCGGCCGGATGGCTGAAGGGACAACGCGCATGAAGTCCGCCCCGTCGGCACCTTCGCGGCGTTCCACGGCGATGGTCCGCGGGCTGCTGCTGCTCGTGCTCTGGCTGCTGCTGATGCCCAGCCTCAAGCCGGCCGATCTTGTGGTCGGTCTGGTCGCGGTGGCGGCCGGCACCTTCGCCAGCCTGCGCCTGCTGCCGCCCGAGGCGGGGCACTTGCGCCTGGGCGCGCTGCTCGGATTCCTGCCGCATTTCCTCTGGCAATCGGTGCTGGCCGGTGTCGACGTCGCACGCCGGGCGCTGTCGCCGCGGATGCCGCTGCGGCCCGGCTTCGTCGTCTACCGGGTCGGTTTCCCCCCTGGCCTCGCACGCAACGAGTTCACCTCGATCACCAGCCTGCTGCCGGGCTCGGTGCCGGTCGCCGATTCGGAAGACGAGATCGTCTATCACTGCCTGGACGTCGGCGAGCCGGTCGCCGAACAGATGGCCGCCGAGGAGCGCCGCCTGCGCGGGGCCCTGGTCGCGGGAGAGCGCCACCATGACTGAGTTCCTGCTCGGCGCATCGGCCTTCGTGCTGTTGACGGTGGCGGTCGGCCTGATCTGCATCCTGCGCGGCCCCGACGACGTCGATCGCATGATGTCGGTGCAGCTGTTCGGCACCGCCGGCATCGCGGCCCTGCTGCTGCTGGGGGCCGCGATCGGCGCGGCGGCGGTGGTCGACCTGGCGCTGATCCTGGCGGTGCTGGCGGCTTTCGCCGCGCTGGCCTTCGTCAAGGCCGGCGTGCGCTCGGGGCCCGACCCCGCCGAGCCGGAGGACCGCGCATGAAGGGTATCGCGGACCTCTTCACGATCGTCGCCGTGGTCGCTGGCGCGTTCTTCTTCCTGGCCGGCACCGTGGGGCTTCTGCGCTTCCCCGACACCTTCACGCGGCTGCACGCGCTGACCAAGGCCGACAACCTCGGGCTTGGCCTGGTGGTGATGGGCCTGCTGCCGCAGATGGACGGCGTGATGGCCGGCCTCAAGCTGATCCTGGTCTGGCTGATGGTGCTGCTGGCCTCGGCGACGGTGTCGCAGCTGATTGCGCGCGCGGTGCGGCGCGGCGGGCCGAAGCCATGAGCGCCGCCCGGCCGCCCGAAGGCGCTCGCACCGCAGTGCGAAGCACGGAGCTTGACTTGTGACCGCGGCGCTGACCCTGGCCCTGGTGGGCTTGCTCATGGCGCTTGCCGTCTGGACCCTGGTGGCGCGCGACACCTTCGCCGCGGTCGCCGGCTTCGTTCCGTACGGCCTGCTGCTCACGCTGGCCTGGCTGCAGCTGCGGGCGGTCGACGTCGCGATGACCGAGGCGGCGATCGGCGCCGGCCTGACCGGCGTGCTGCTGATCGCGGCCGCCGCGCGRCTGCGGTCGACCGAGGCGCCGGCCTGGGCCGAGCGGCCGGGCGCGCTGACCCGGGTGCTGGCCGCGATCGTGTCGGCGGCCGTGGCCGCGGCCATCGGGGCCTGCGTGCTTCTGCTGCCCGATCCGGCCCCGACCCTGGCGCCGGCCGTGGCGCAGAACATCGCCGCCATCGGCGTCGGCAATCCGATCACCGCGGTGCTGATGTCCTTCCGTGCCATGGACACGCTGCTCGAGGCCATCGTGCTGCTGCTGGGCCTGATCGGCGTCTGGTCGCTGGCGCCCGACCGCTTCTGGGGCGGGCGGCCGGGGCCGGCGCCGACGGAAGATCCCAACAGCATCCTGGGCTATCTCGCGCGGGTGCTGCCGCCGATCGGGATCGTCGTCGGCGTCTACATCCTCTGGGTCGGCGCCGACGATCCAGGCGGCAAGTTCCAGGGCGCCACCGTGCTGGCGGCGATGTGGCTGCTGGTCATGATGGCCGGCCTCTCCGACGCGCCCGCCGTCGACCGCAGCTGGGTCCGGATCGCGCTGGCCGGCGGCCCGGCCGTGTTCATCGCGATCGGCCTCATCGGCGCGGGCATCGCGGGCGCCTTCCTGGGCTACCCCGAAGCGCTTGCCAAGCCCTTGATCGTGGTCGTCGAGGCGGCGCTGCTGCCGTCGTTGGCGGTCACGCTGGCCTTGCTGCTGACCGGGCCGCCACGCCGAAAGGACGGTGGCCAATGAACACGCCCACGTTGCTCGGACTGTGTGCCGCGGTGCTGGTCGGCCTGGGGCTCTACGGCCTGATCGTGAGTCCGCACCCGCTGCGCAAGATCATGGCCTTCAACGTGATGGGCAACGGCATCTTCCTGGTCTGCGCGGTGATCGCGCGCCGCGGCGCGGGTGCGGGATTGGGCGGCGACCCGGTGCCGCAGGCGCTGCTGATCACCGCCCTCGTGGTGGCGTTCGCGGCCTCCGCGCTGGCGGTCGCGCTGGTGCTGAGGCTGTTCGAAGAGACCGGCTCGGCCTCGCTGTCGGCCCAGGGCGCCGCGCCGAAGCCGAATGCTGCCGAGGGCGAGGTCTAAGTGCCGCCTTCGGTGCCCGTGGATCCGACGACACCCGGCGGCCTGCTGCTGGTGCTGGCCGTGCTGCTGCCCTTCGTCGGCCTGATGCTCGGCTTCGTGCTCGGCGGCCGGCGCGCGCAGCAGGTGGCCTGGGCCACCCTCGCGCTCGGCGGGGTCGGGGTGGCCGCGATCGCGCACCGGCTGTGGGTGTCCGGCGACGCGCTGGTCTACCTGCTCGGCGGCTGGGCGCCGCCGCTCGGCGTCACCTTGCGGGCCGACGGCCTGTCGGTCTGCATGATGGTGGTCGTGATGGTGGTGGTCGTCGGCATCGGTGTCTACGCCAACGGCGATTTCGGCACGCCCGCCGGGGTCCGCGAGAAACGCGGGGCCCTGACCTTCTGGCTGCTGCTGCTCGCGGTCTGGGGCTCGCTCAACCTGGTGTTCGTGAGCGGCGACGTGTTCACCTTGTACGTCGCACTCGAACTGCTGACTTTCGCGGGCGTGCCGCTGGTCAGCCTCGACGGCCGCGGCGAGACCCTGCAGGCGGCGCTGCGCTACCTGCTGTATGCGCTGGCCGGCTCGATGTTCTACCTGCTCGGCGTCTTCCTGCTGTACGGCGCCTACGGCACGCTCGACATCGCGCTGCTGGCGCAGCGCGTCGGCGCCGAGCCGGTGGCCTGGGGGGCCGCGGCGTTGATGACCGCCGGGCTGCTGGCCAAGACCGCGCTCTTTCCGCTCCACCTGTGGCTGCCGCCGGCCCACGCCGGCGCGCCCGCAGCCGCCAGCGCGTTGTTGTCGGCGCTGGTGATCAAGGGCGCCTGGTTCCTCGTTGTGCGGCTGTGGGTCGACGTCTTCGCCGGCGTGGTCACGCTGCCTTCGGCGCAGCTGCTGGCGGCGCTCGGCGCCTCGGCGATCCTGGTCGGCAACGTCGTCGCCTTGCGCCAGGCGCGCCTCAAGCTGCTGATCGCCTATTCGACCGTGGCGCAGATCGGCTACCTGTTCCTGATGTTCCCGTTGGTGGCCGGGCTCGACGCCGCGCGGATGGACAGCTCGGTCGCGGTCACCGGCGGCCTGCTGCAGGCGATCTCGCATGCGACCGCCAAGGCCGCGATGTTCATGGCGGCCGGGCTGGTCTACAGCACGCTCGGCCATGACCGCGTGGCCGACCTGCGCGGCGCCGGCCGGGCCCTGCCGATGACGATGACCGCGTTCGCGCTGGCCGGCGCCTCGCTGATCGGGCTGCCGCCGTCGGGCGGCTTCCTCGCCAAGTGGATGCTGTTGTCGGCGGCGATCGCCACCGCCCAGTGGTGGTGGGTGGTGGTGATGCTGGCCGGCGGCCTGCTGACCAGCGCCTACGTGTTCATGGTGATGGTGCGCGCGATGGCGCCGGCCGCCCTCGGCTGGGTGCCGAAGGCGCGCGTTCCGGGCTACCAGCAGGGGGCCGTGCTGGCGCTCGCGCTGTGCTCGTTCCTGCTCGGCGTGGCGGCGCTGCTGCCGGTCGACGTCGCCCAGATCGGCCGCACCGGCCTGCTCTCGATGGGGGCCAGATGATCGGGTCCGTCACGCTCGCCGCCGTCGTGTTCGAGGTCCCGGTGCTGTTGCCGCTGGCGCTCGGCGTGCCCTTGCTGCTGTTGCTCGCGTGCGCGTTGCCGGCCTTGCGCCGGCGGCTGCCTGCGCTGTTCGTGCTGGCCCCCCTGCCGGCCCTGGCGGCGGCCTTGCTGGCCGGCGCCGAGCCGGATCTGGTGCTGGGCAATGCCTTCTTCGCATTGACCTTCGCGCTCGATGCGCCGGGTGCGATGCTGCTCGGCGTCGCATCGGTGCTGTGGATCTTCGCCGGCGCCTACGCCGCGCGCTGGCTGCGCGAGCGGCCCGACCGCGATGGCTTCATCGTCTGCTGGCTGCTGACGCTCACCGGCAGCGTCGGCGTCTTCCTGGCGGCGGACCTGATCGGCTTCTACTTCCTGCTGGCGGTGCTGAGCGTGGGCGCCAGCGGCCTGGTGCTGCAGGGCGAGGGGCCGGACGCCTTTCGCGCCAGCGCGCTCTATCTCGGGCTGGCGCTGCTGGCCGAGGCCTTCCTGCTCGCCGGCCTGCTGCTGCTGGCCCAGGCCACGCCGGACGGCAGCCTGCTGATCGGCGACGCCGTGGCGGCGCTGCCCGGCTCGCCGTGGCGCGATCTCACGCTGCTGCTGCTGCTGGTCGGCCTCGGCATGAAGGCCGGCCTGCTGCCGCTGCATTTCTGGATGCCGATCGCCTACGGCGCGGCACCGATCCCGGCCGCGGCGGTGATGAGCGGCGCGGTGGTCAAGGCCAGCATCATCGCGCTGGTCCGCTTCCTGCCGTTCGATGCCGCGCTGCCGGCCTTCGGCCTGCCGCTGGCGGCGCTCGGGCTCTTCGGCGCCCTCTACGGCGTCGCGATCGGCATCACGCAGACGCAGCCCAAGCTGATCCTGGCCTACTCGAGCGTCAGCCAGATGGGCTTCCTGGCGGCGGTGATCGGCATGGGCCTGGCCGCCGGCGACCCCGGCACCGCGCTGGCCGCGGCCTTCTACGCCGCCCACCACCTGCTCGTGAAGGGCGCCCTGTTCCTCGCCGTCGGTGTGGTGATGTGCACCGGCCGCCGGCACCTGTGGCCGATGCTGCTGCCGGCCGCGGTCATCGCGCTGGGGCTCGGCGGCCTGCCGCTGACCGGCGGTGCGCTGGCCAAGTACGCGGCCAAGGACCTCATGGGCAGCGGCCTGGCCGCCACCGTGGCCGTGGTGTCCTCGATCGCCACCACGCTGCTGATGGTCCATTTCCTGCGGCGCCTGGCCGCCGACACGGCGGTCGATCCGGGCGCGCGCGCGCCGTTCGCGCTGGTGCTGTCCTGGCTGGCGATGGCGCTGGCCTCGGTGGCGCTGCCCTGGGCGCTTTGCCTGGCGCTGCCGCTCGGCGCGCTGCCCCAGGCCCTGTCGCCGGCGGCGCTGTGGGCGGCGCTCTGGCCGGTCCTGATCGGCGCCGCCATCGCGCTCGGGCTGGACAGCCTCGGGCGAGCGCTGCCGCGCATCCCGGCGGGCGATATCGGCGTGGCCCTGGGCCGGCTCGACGGGGTGGTTGCTGCGGCGGCGCGAGGATTCGAAACGATCGACACTTTCGCGCGGCGCTGGGCCGTCGCGAGCATCGCATTGCTGGTAGTGTCCCTGCTGTTCGGCTACGCGCTGATGGCACCGGGCTGAAGGAGAACGAGATGAGGAAGTCAACGCTTGCGGCAGTGTCCGCTGCGGTCCTGGCGGCCCTGGCGGGCTGCACGGTCGGGCCCGACTTCGTGCGGCCCGCGGTGCAGTCGCCGGCGGCCTGGCGGATCGACTACCCGATGGCCGCCGAAGTGGCCAACACCCGATGGTGGGAGCAATTCGGCGATCCGGTCCTGAACCAGCTGATCGAGACCGCGCTGCGCGACAACCTCGATGTGCGCGTCGCCGCGGCCCGCATCGACCAGTTCCTCGGCGCCCTGACGACCACCGATTCGCAGGCCTATCCGCAGCTGGGCTACGGCGCCGGGGCCGCCCGCACGCGCGCCAGCCGCGAAGGCCAGCCGCCGATCCCGGAGCCCGCGAGCAACTACTTCTCGCTCTACCAGGCGAACCTGAGCGCGAACTGGCAGGTCGACCTGTTCGGCCGCGTGCGGCGCCTGAGCGAGGCCGCGCAGGCCCAGGTCTACGCCAGCGAGCAGGCCCAGCGCGGCGTCGTGCTGACGCTCGTCACCGGCGTGGCGACCAGCTACATCGCGCTGCGCGCGCTCGACCGCCAGCTCGAGATCGCCAGGTCGACCGCCGCCAACTTCGGCGAGACCGCGCGCATCTTCGACCTGCGCTTCAAGCGCGGGCTGGTGTCGCAGACCGAGGTGATGCAGGTGCGCTCGCAGTACCAGCAGGCGCTGACCGCGATTCCGACCTTCGAGCAGCAGATCGCGACGCTCGAGAACCAGATCTCGATCCTGCTCGGCCGCGATCCGGCGCCGATCCCGCGCGGGCGCACCATCGACGAACTGGTCGCGCCGCTGATCCCGGCCGGCCTGCCTTCCGACCTGCTGCAGCGGCGGCCCGACATCCTCGCGGCCGAGCAGAACCTGGTGGCCGCCAATGCCAGCATCGGCGTGGCGCGTTCGCTCTACTACCCGAGCCTGTCGCTGACCGGCGCGCTGGGTTCCACCAGCACCTCGTTCAGCAACTTCCTCACTGGGCCGGCCACCGCCTGGTCGGTGGTCGCGGGCCTCACGGGGCCGATCTTCACCTTTGGCGCCATCGAGGGGCAGGTTCGCTCGGCCGAGGCCCAGAAGGCGCAGGCCGAGCTGGTCTACCAGCAGACCGTGCTGGCCGCCTTCCGCGATGCCAACAACGCGTTGATCGGTACCCAGAAGAGCATCGAGGGGGTCGAGTTCCAGCGCGGCCGGGTGATCGCGCTGCGCGAGTTCGCGCGACTGTCCAGGCTCAAGTTCGAGAACGGCCTGATCGGCTACCTCGAGGTGCTGGTGGCCGACAACGAACTGTTCGCGGCCGAGCTGGCCTTCGTGAACCTGCAGGCCGGCCGCTATACGCAGGCGGTCAACGTCTACCAGGCGATGGGCGGCGGCTGGGTGGACACGGCCGATTCGATGACCCAGCGTCCGGTCGGCATGGCGGACAGGCGCAGCCGCTGAGCGCATCCGGCATGAACGAGCGCTTCCAGACCTTCGTCTACGGCACCGCGACCGCGCTGATGCTGGGTTGGGTGTTCTACATCGGGCGCAACGTCTTCGTGCCGATCATGTTCAGCGTCTTCGTGGTCTACGTGATCCTCGGGCTGGCGCGCCTGATCGGCAAGGTGCCGTTGCTGGGGTCGGCCTTGCCGCAGGTGGTCATCTCGATGCTGTCGGTGCTGATCATCGCGGTGGGCCTTGGCATGGTGGTCTACACGATCCTGGCCAACAAGGACAGCGTGATCGCGATGGCGCCGCGCTACCAGGAGTCGCTGCTGGCGGCGGTGCAGCGGGTGGCGGTGCTGATGCGGGTCGAGTCCGAACCGACCTGGACCACGCTGCGCCGCGACCTGCTGGCGCAGGTGAGCCTGCAGCGCGTGGTCGGCTCGGTGCTGGCGTCGCTGTCCTCGCTGTTCGCCACCGTGATCGTGGTGGCGCTCTACGCCTGTTTCCTGCTGGTCGAGCGCAGCCATCTCGACCGCAAGATCTCCGCCATCGCGCGCAGCCCGGCGCATGCGCAGCGCATCAAGCAGGTGATCGCCGACATCAACGCCCGGGTCGGCGCCTACCTGGCGCTCAAGACCTTCCTCGGCGTGCTGCTGGGCGCGCTGAGCTACGTGATCATGCGTTTCGCCGGCCTCGAGTTCGCCGGCTTCTGGGCGGTGTTGATCGCCTTGCTGAACTATGTGCCCTACATCGGCTCGTTCCTGAGCGTCGTGCTGCCCGGCCTGATGGCGGTGGCCCAGTTCGGCGGTGCCGGCGAGGCGATCCAGATCATGATGCTGCTGGCCGCGGTCCAGTTCGTGATCGGCAACTTCCTGGACCCCTACGTGATGGGCAACTCGCTCAACCTGAGCCCGTTCGCGATCCTCGTGAGCCTGGCGGTCTGGGTCGCCCTCTGGGGCGTGCCCGGTGCCTTCCTGGCGGTGCCGATCACCGCCATGATGACCATCATCTTCTCGGAGTTTCCAGGCACCCGCCCGATTGCCGTGCTGCTCTCGCAGAACGGAAAACCTTAGCTCGGGTCTTAGCTCGCCCCCAGGTTGCCCCGCACTKCGTGTCSGGGCGCCCACCCCCTGCCGGGGGCAACACCAGCGGCCCGGCAAAGCCGRYTCCGCGGTGTTTCACCRACGGGCCTGGCTGCGCCGGCCGATAGAWGAGAGGCGCCGTKCTTGTTCTKYGGCGGCGCGCAGCGCYCGCCTGTTCGTGGGCAGTCGCGGAACCGGCTTCGCCGGGCCGCTGACTGYGCCCCCGGGCAGGGGGTGGGCGGGCTACACGGAGTGAGCCCGACCTGGGGGCGAGAAATTATTGCGGGGTGACGCGGGCGTCGACGCCGTTGCCCTGGATGAACACGCGCTGGCCCACGCGCAGGCCCGGTGTGACGGGCTGGGTCACCTCGACCAGCACGCCGCTGTCGGTGCGCACGAAGACTTGCTGGCCGGCCACCGGCGTGTCGTAGCGCCGGGCGACCTCGCTGCCGGCCACGGTGCCGCCGATGGCACCCACCACCATCGCGACGTCGCGCCCGGTGCCGCCGCCGATCAGGCTGCCGATGCCGACCCCGGCCAGGCCGCCGAGCACCGCGCCGACGCCGGTGTGGTGCGAACTGGCGATCGTGGTCGGCGTGATCTGCTCGATCTTGCCTTGGCGGATCGTCATCGATCCGGGCTGCGAGCCTGGAGCCGCACACGCAGTGAGCACCAGCGCCAGCGCGAATGCTGCGACGCGATAGAAAAGCCTTGCTGTCATGGAGATCCTTCCTAAAGGGGTTTGAAGTAAGTGCCGGATGACACGCTTTCCAGAATAGCCTGAAGCGGCCGGCCGCGAGCGGATGCGGCAGTGAAATGCACGCCGTGCGTCACGGCGGCGCAACGCTGACTCAAGTTTCCTGCCGGATCGCCGATATGCGTTCAGCGCATGCCGCTCGCCGTTCGGGGGCGAGGCGGCGGTCGCGACGAGGAGCCAGTGTGAATCTGAGGTTGGTGCAGGGCCGCTGCGGCACGCGCCCCAAGGGGCGGATATGAGCTTGGCCGTCTATGGCTACGATGCCTTCAAGATGCTCGCTTTCGCCGCGCCGGTGGCGGGCTTCGCGGCGGTCGCCCATGTGCGGGCGACGCGGCGCCGCGAGCAGGCGCGCCGGATCGAAAGTGCGAGCCGCAGTTGCCGGATCGTCTTCGTCGAGGTGCCGGGAATTCCCGGCGCTCCTCCCGATACGGTCTCCTTCGAGCTGACACCGCAGCTGCTGGGCTGGCTCGCCGCGGCCCAGAGCGGATCGCTGAAGGGCATCGACACGCCCGATGCCGTGATGCTGGCCTTCGACGTCGACGCGGCCTGGAGGGGCCTCAGGCTCGCCGGCACCGGCGGCCAGCACAACGCCCACAGCCAGCTGGTGGCGACCCGCGAGCGCTTTTTCGTGCGCTCGGTCGACGCCGGGCGCAACAGCGCCTCGGTCTCCCTCCGATCGATGCTCGATGCCCATCGCAGCCGGGCCGAGGGCGAGCCGCTCCATTGCTCGGCCGAAGGCCAGATCGGCGTGAGGCCGGTGCGGCGGCTGCGGGTCGAGCCGGCCGCCGCGGCCAGGCAGTTCTATTGGGTGCGCGCCAATAGCCCACCGCCCTCGCGCCCACCGCCGAGTTAGGTAGGATCGGCGGCCGCCCCTGCTTCCGGGCGGCCCCGCAATTCAAGGACTCTGCATGACCACCCCCAGCTACCCCGACACCCGCCTGCTGATCGATGGCGAATGGTGTGACGCCGCGAGCGGCAAGACCCAGGACGTGATCAACCCGGCCACCGGCAAGCCGATCGGCAAGGTCGCCTTTGCCGGCGCCGCCGACCTCGATCGCGCGCTGGACGCGGCCCAGCGCGGCTTCGAGGCCTGGCGCCGGATTCCGGCCAACGAGCGCGCCACCACCATGCGAAAGGCCGCCGCGCTGCTGCGCGAGCGTGCACCCGAGATCGCCCGCATCCTCACACAGGAGCAGGGCAAGCCCTTCGCCGAAGCCCGCGGCGAAGTGCTCGCCGGCGCCGACATCATCGAATGGTTCGCCGACGAAGGCCGCCGCGTCTATGGCCGCATCGTGCCCTCGCGCAACCTGGCGGCGCAGCAACTGGTGCTGAAGGAGCCGGTCGGCCCGGTCGCCGCCTTCACGCCCTGGAACTTCCCGATCAACCAGATCGTGCGCAAGCTCGGCGCGGCGCTGGCCAGCGGCTGCTCCTTCCTGTGCAAGGCGCCGGAGGAAACCCCGGCTTCGCCGGCCGCGCTGCTGCAGGCCTTCGTCGACGCCGGCGTGCCCAAGGGCACGGTCGGCCTGGTGTTCGGCGATCCGGCCCAGATCTCGAACTACCTGATCCCGCACCCGATCATCCGCAAGGTCACCTTCACCGGCTCGACCCCGGTGGGCAAGCAGCTCGCGGCGCTGGCCGGCCAGCACATGAAGCGCGCCACCATGGAGCTCGGCGGCCATGCGCCGGTGATCGTCGCCGCGGACGCCGACGTCGAACTGGCCGTGAAGGCCTCGGGCGGCGCCAAGTTCCGCAATGCCGGGCAGGTCTGCATCTCGCCGACCCGCTTCCTGGTGCACAACAGCATCCGTGACGCCTTCGTCCAGGCGATGGTGAAGCATGCCGAGAGCCTGAAGCTCGGCGACGGCCTGGCGGAAGGCACGACGCTCGGCCCGCTGGCCAACGCGCGCCGCCTCGGCGCCATGGCCAAGGTGCTCGAAGACGCCCGCGCCACGGGCGCCAAGGTCGCGACCGGCGGCGAGCGGGTCGGCAGCAGCGGCAATTTCTTTGCGCCCACGGTGCTGACCGATGTCTCGCTCGAGGCCGATGTCTTCAACAACGAGCCCTTCGGCCCGATCGCGGCGATCCGCGGCTTCGACTCGCTCGACGACGCGATCGCCGAGGCGAACCGCCTGCCTTTCGGCCTGGCCGGCTATGCCTTCACGCAGTCGATCAAGAACGCGCACCTGCTGTCGCAGCGCGTGGAAGTCGGCATGCTGTGGATCAACCAGCCGGCCGCGCCCTCGCCCGAGATGCCCTTCGGCGGCATCAAGGATTCCGGCTACGGCTCGGAGGGCGGTCCGGAGGCGATGGAGAACTACCTGAACACCAAGTCGGTGTCGATCATGGCTGTATAGGGCTCGCCCCCAGGTTGGCTCACTTCGTGTAGCCGCCCACCCCCTCGCCGGGGGCAACACCAGCGGCCTGGCGAAGCCAGTTCCGCGGTGTTTCACCAACGGGCCTGGCTGCGCCGGCCGGTGGACCAAGGGGCCCGCTGCTCCGGCCGGGGGATGAGCGGCTCTTGCTTCAATAGCGGAGCGGACCACAATGGCGGGCATCATGCAAAACGCCTTGCTCCGCCGGATTCTCTTGTGTGTCTGCCTGCTGCTGCCGGCGCTGGCCTGGTCGCAGCCCCAGCTCGGCAGCGCCGCGGCGCTGCTGGCCAAGCACGAGGCGGTCAAGTCGCAGTTCGACAAGAACGCCTTCGGCCGGCCGCTGGTGCTCGAGTCGGGCGAGGCCTCGGGCCAGTTGAGCGGCAACATCTTCGCGCTCGTCGACCACCCGTTCGAGCAGGTGAGCGGCGCGCTCTCCAAACCGGCCGTCTGGTGCGAGGTGCTGATGCTGCACCTCAATACCAAGTACTGCGCGGTGCGCGAGGGCGGGCAGGCGACGATGCTGGCCGTGTCGGTGGGCCGCAAGTTCGACCAGCCGCTCGGGGACGCGCAGCGCATCGATTTCGTCTGGCTGCCGCCGGTCTCGGCCGCGGACTACATGAGCGCGCGGCTGAGCGCCGACAAGGGGCCGCTGTCGACCCGCGACTACCGCATCGAGTTCGAGGCCACGCCGCTGCCCAATGGCAAGACCTTCATTCACCTGGCCTACGCCTACGCCTATGGCACGGCGGCGCGGATCGCGATGCAGGGCTACCTCGCCACCCTGGGCAGCGACAAGGTGGGCTTCAGCGCCAAGGACAAGGACGCCTCGGGCCAGCCGATCCTGGTGGGCGGCGTGCTCGGCGTGGTGGAGCGCAACACCATGCGCTACTACCTCGCGATCGATGCCTACCTGGACTCGCCGGCCGAGGCCCAGTTGCCGCAGCGCCTGGCACAGTGGTTCGACAGCACCGAGCGCTACGCGCGCCAGTTGCACGAGGTGGACCGCAGCGACTACCTCGAGATGAAGCGCAACGAATACAAGCGCTTGAAGACCCAGTAGGGCCCCGGGGGCGGCGCCCTTGCGCTCGCGGCAGATGCACATGTATCCTTGTGTATCTGAAAGGATCCGCCGCATGGAATTGGATTTCCACCTCCACAAGATCCAGGCGCTGAGCCCCAAGGCGGCGAAGATCGCGCTGCGGATGCTCGATCGCGATCCGCGCGTTCCGACCGAATGGGTGATGGCGCTGCGTCCGGCTCTGGTCGACCGCAGCAGCGACGCGGAACCCTTTGGCGGCACCGACTGGATGACCATCGCGGCCATCGAGCGGCCGGGCATCCGGCGCTTCACCGAGCTCATCGAGAGCCGTGAACAGCGGCACGCGAGGCTGTGGGTCCTGAGCCTGCGCACCGCAACCCGGCGACATGACCGCGGCCAGCCCGGCGAGAGCGCGTACGGCGCGCTCTAGCGACCCACGCCCGGGGCGCGAGGCGCCCGCACGCCCTCTGCGCGCCCTCGGGCGGCAGCGCCGCTTATTTCTTCCTGCCCGCTGCGCTCCGGAGCGACTCGCCGCGGTGCTTCTGCACCTCGGCCAGCCGCTTGAGTTCAGCCGCGCAATCCGCCTGGGTGGCGACCAGCACGACGGGGCTGCGCCGGAGCGAGGTGATGGTTTTCTCGACCTGCACCGGGTCACGGTTCTTGACGACCAGGCCGGCCGCGACCGCCGCCCTCGACTGCTTGTAGAAGGCTTTCTCGAAGGCCGGCGTCCCGCAACGCGCTGCGATCACGCGATAGTCGGCCTCCTGCTGCTCGTCGGCCATCGGCACGGCGTGCCCCGCCTGCTGGGCGCCGGCCGTCACGGGGATGCCGATGACGGCAGCGGCGAGCACTGCTGCGATTTCGAATGGCGCTTTTTTCATGTGTCCCCCTGCTTCCTGGAAATGCACTGTCGCACGCTTCATGGTACGACCGTCTCGGCCGGCGTGCCATTGCCGATGGTTCTTCGCGGGCGACGACAACCAGCCGGACGTGAGCGCGTTCACGCTGCAGCCGATCGTCAGCTACCGGCTGGATTCGAAGCAGTCGCTCGGCGATGTGGGCATCATCACCGCCGACTGGGAGCAGAAGCGCGCAAGCCAGCGCTGGACGGTGCCGCTCGGGGTCTCCTATTCGCTGCTGGTCCGTCCCGAGGGCTTCGTTCCAATGAATTTCGTCGTCGGCGCTGGCTGCAACGTGATCCGGCCTGACAATGCGTCCGACTGGTTCGTCCGGTTCCAGGTCAATTTCGTATTACCCAAATGAGGATCCAGGTATGCGTGCGATCGACAAACTGAAGGGGCTGGCCATCGCGGTGGCGATGACGGCCGCGGCAACGGCGGCGGCCACCCCGCTGAGCTTTTACAACGGGCTGCGCGAAACGCCCATCACCAAGTTCAACAAGGCCGACATGGACCTGATGAACAAGGCCGTCTACGGCGCGTTGGATTCAGGCGCGGACGGCGTCAAGGTCAGCTGGGAGAACCCGGCCACCTCCAGCAGCGGCAGCGTCACCCCGGCCAAGGACCCGAAGGGCCGCGCGTCCTGCCGGCTGGCGCAGATCGAGAATCGCCACAAGACGCTGCTCGGCGGGGGCAGCTACATCTTCTGCAAGAACACCAAGTCCAAGACGCCGCCCTGGGAACTGGTCGCGCCGTGGACCGGCGGCTGATCGACAGCCGAATCGCATCGGACCAAGGAGTCGTTCTCATGCCCGCATTGCGTGTCCTGCTCTTGCTTCGAGGTGCATTCGGCGTGCTCTACGCGCTCGCCATGCTGCTGGTGCCGGCATTCGGCCGCAACGGCTTCTATGCGCTGGGCGACGGGCTGCTCGCGCTGGCGGTGGCCCTTGCGCTGTCGAAGCTGCCGCGCTTCAAATGGCTGTTCGGCCTGGTGCTGGTCGATGCACTGATCCGCCTGGCGATCGGCGCCGTGGCTTTCGCCTACCCTGACATCGAGGCCCGCATCCTGGGTTCGGTTGCCTTCTTCGGCGGCGTCATCACCGCCTGCATTGCGTTGGGCGCGGTCGGGTTGATCTACGTGCTGGCGGCCCGCCGCACGGCGCCTGCGCAGCGCGGCGGCGTGGCGCCCGCAGTGGTCGTGAGCGCCTGCACGCTGCTGCTGGGTGTCGGCCTGCTGATCGGCTACGGCAGCGCCGACGGACGGCGCCTGCTGGTCGCGCTCTTTGCGTTGGCGGTCGGCCTGTGCTTGCTCACGACCGGCTTTCGGTTCAAGAATCCCCCCTCCACGTTTTGAATCAAGGAGCGAGGTTGACCATGAAGGCTTTCCTGTCCCGCGTTGCCGCTTTCGCCATGGTCCTGGTGTTGGCCGCCTGTGCCGCGCCCGGCTCGCAATCCGGTTCGATGACGATCCGCCAGGGTGTCATCGAACAGATCACGCCGACGCAGATCCAGAGTTCGCAGCATACCGGGGTCGGTGCGGTCGTCGGCGGCCTCGCGGGCCTCGGCATCGGCAGCCTGATCGGTGGCGGCACCGGCCGCGATGTGGCCATGGTGGCGGGCGCCATCGGCGGCACCATCGCCGGGTCGGAACTGGCCAACCGGTACGCGCAGCCGATCGCCGGCCAGCAGATCGTGGTGCGCACCAACAGCGGCGTGCTGGTGTCGGTGACGCAACCGGTGTCGCCGGGCCTGCGCGTGGGGCAGCGCGTCTACATCGAAGGCAGCGGCGAAGGCGCGCGCGTCCTGCCCCAGCAGTAGCCGATCAGGCCTGCGGCCCGAGGGGCCGCGGCACCGGTCACCGGGCCTTTTCGCTCAGGAGGCCTCGCCGCGCACGACACAGCGAAAGCCCAGGTGGCAGGTCGAGGTGTCGATCGGCTGCGCCATCCGCGCCGCCGGCCGGTAGCGGTGGCAGTAGTTCGGCGCGCACAGGTGCGAGCCGCCCTTCATGACTCGCCGGGGGATGCGCACCTCGGGCGTCCGCGGGTCGTAGCTGCCCTCGAGCGCTCCGCCGCGCGGGTTGTCGAGCGTGCAGCAGGCGTGCGTGATGCGGCCGTGTTCCTGGTACCAGTCGGTGGTCCATTCCCAGACGTTGCCCGCCATGTCGTAGAGACCATAGCCGTTGGGCGCGAAAGAGCCGACCGGGGCGGTCCATTCGTAGCCGTCTTCGAGCAGGTTCTGCCACGGAAACTGGCCTTGCCAGGTGTTGGCCATCGACCTGCCGCGGACCTTGAATTCGTCGCCCCAGCAGTACTCGGCGCCCTCGAGGCCGCCACGGGCGGCGAATTCCCATTCGGCCTCGGTCGGCAGCGACTTGCCGGCCCAGGCCGCGTAGGCTTCGGCGTCCTCGAATGCGATATGCACCACCGGGTGCTTCCACAGCCCCTGCAGCGAGCTGGCCGGTCCGCGCGGATGGCGCCAGTCGGCGCCCCGCTGGTAGGTCCACCAGTTGTGGGGATTGCCCAGGTCGACCGGACCGGCGGTCTTCTGGAACACGACCGAGGAGGGGACGAGCATTGCGGGATCGGAGCCCGGGTAGTCTTCCGCCTTCGCCGGGCGTTCGGCCAGCGTGACGTGGCCCGTGGCTTCGACGAAGCGCTTGAACTCGGCGTTGGTGACGGTGTGGGTGTCGATCCAGAAGCCCTTCACCGCGACCCTGTGCACCGGTGCTTCTTCGGCATAGTGCCGGTCCGAGCCCATGAGGAAATTGCCGTCGGGGATCCGCACCATCGAGGGGTGAGGGGCCGTCCCGGGGTGCGCTGCGGCGGGATCGTGCATGGTCGGCATCAGGCGCCGGCAGGGCTGACGCCGCCAGGCGGCACGCCGAGTTGGCCCATGGCACGGACCAGATCGGCGAGCGAGCTCACTTCCATCTTCGCCATGACGTGCGCGCGATGCGCCTTGACCGTGCGCTCGGCGGCGCCGAGTTCGGCGCTGATCTGCTTGTTGAGGGCGCCGTTGACCACCATTTCCGTCACCTGGCGTTCGCGCGGGCTGAGCCGCGAATAGCGGTTCTGCAGGGTGCACAGGCGCCGCCGTGCCTGGCGCCGCACGGCATCGTCCGCGATCGCCTTCCTGATCACCGACAGCAGCATCTCGCCGTCCACCGGCTTGAACAGGAAATCGGTGGCGCCGGCTTTCATCGCTCGCAGCGTCTCGTGCACGGTGGCCTCGGCGGTGACGAAGATCACGGGCAGCGTCTCGGGCCGGCTGGCGACCATTTCCTGCAGGTCGAGCCCACTGGGCCCGGGCATGTGGATGTCCAGCACCAGGCAGCCCGGGGCGCTGCCGATGCCCTCGAGCAGCATTTCCCCCACCGAACCGTACTCGACCACCTGGAGTCCGGCGGCCCGAAGAAGTCTCTGCATTGCACGCCGGAAGGCAACGTCGTCGTCGATCAGGCGAACGATCGGGGCATCTCCGTCTGCGGCGCATTGCATCAGTTTTCCCATGCCATACCTMCTGATGCCTGGCGCTGAACACCGCACAAGACCGGTGTCGCTATTTATTCGCCGGCAACGAGGGTGCATTGAACACGCGGCTTCAGGGCATGACAAGCTGCCCTTTGGTGTAAGTGTTGCCGTGGTGACTACCTGTATAGCCGCCTTGTTTTAAAGAATTCGGGCGCCGTGAAAAGCAAGCGCAAAAGAAAACGGCCCCGCTTTTGGCGGGGCCGTTTGATTCGAGCGATCTCAGGATCAGAGAGCGGCTTGGCGCGTCGTGCCGGTGCGGGCGCCGCCGAATTGGGACGGAATCACGCTGCCGGCGAAGGATTCACGGCGCACGTTCTGGTTCGGCGCATGGGCGGCGGCGACGGCTTCCGCCTGCACCGACGCGCGGTCGCGGGTGCTGGCGATGGTGGTCACGCCATTGCCGTAGCCTTCTGCGTAGGGGTTGGCGCTGCGCGCGGCGACTGCAGCCTGGGCGCTCACTTCGGCGCGGGCATTCGCGGAGGTGAGGGCATGCACGCCGTCATAGATTTCGGCGTGGGCGCCGGCAGCGGCGAGCAGCGAGAGGGCGGCAGCGGCGATGATTTGCGAGGTCTTCATTGTTGGATTCCTTTTGTTTGGATGTACCGACCGGACCGTGCTTGGCGATCCGTGCCGCCAAGTCTAGCCGCGGCACGTAGGTAAAAACCCGCATAAAAAGAATCGCGGTGTTGCTCGTGGCGAAACAATGAAGATTTCCGGCCTTCAGCCCGCGAAATACCGAGCCGGCAAGCCCGTCGCATTCAGGGGGACCGCGAACAATCCCCCGGCGTCTGGTTCGGCTGCGCGCTGCGCCGGCGTGAGGCCGCTGGTGGCGCTGGTGATGTAGAGCGTGCGCAGGTCCGGGCCGCCGAATGCGCAGTCGGTGATGTGGCTGGTCGGCAGTGGGATGCGGCAGAGTTCTTCGGCGGTGTCAGGGTCGTGGCAGGTCACGCAGGCGCCCCCCCAGTGCGCGATCCAGAGGCGACCGGCGGCGTCGGTGGTCATGCCGTCGGGATAGCCGTCGCCGCGCGCGAAGCGGTGCCATTGGCGCTTGTTGGAAAGGCTGCCGGCGACGGGGTCGAAATCGTAGGCGTGGATGCGGGCGGTGACGGTGTCGTTGAAGTACAGGGTCCGTCCGTCCGCCGACCAGGTGGGGCCGTTGGTGACGGCAAAGCCCTGGTCGTGGCGGCTGCAGTTTCCGTCGGGGTCGAAGCGGTAGAGCGAGCCGGTCGGCGCCTTGCAGTCGACATCCATGGTGCCGCCCCAGAAGCGGCCTTGCGCATCGCATTTGCCGTCGTTGAAGCGGTTGCCGGTGAGTTCCGGTTCGGGCTGGTGAAGGTAGCGGGGCCGCGTTTCGCTTGCAGCAGGGTCGAACAAGGCGAAGCCGCGGCGCAGCGTCACGATCAGGCCCGGCGCCGATGCACGTTCGGCGACGGCGGAGATCTCCTCGTCGAAGTTCCAGCTTGCACGGGCATCGCTGGCAGGGTGGAAGCGATGCAGGCGCCGTTCGAGGATGTCGACCCAGTACAACGCCTGCTCGCGCTGCGACCACAGGGTGCCTTCGCCCAGCGTTGCAGCGGCTGGCCAGATGCAGCGCGGGGCTTCTTCGAGAAGGGCCGGGGCGGATCGCGAGAGCTTGCTCAAGGGGGTCTCCGTTGTTTCGCCGATCGTATCCCGGGCTTGCCGCGATGGGGCGTCCGCTCGCCGCCGCCCCCCCCCCGTCTTCACCACCAAAGGCGGCCCATCAGTCTTCCAGTCTCCGCCCATAGGCCGCGAAGCTCTCGGCCTTCAGCGCCTTCATCATCACCTTGGCCGCGGGCGACAGCAGCCGGTCGGTTCGCGTGATGATCCCGAACGCATCCATGTGGCAAGGCATCTCCACCGGCAGCAGCGCCACGATGCCGTGCGCCGCGTAGTAGCGGGCCACATCGGTGGCGAGCACGGCCACCATGTCGCTCTGCTGCAGCATGCGGGTGATGAAGAGGAGGGCGGCCGTCTCGATCACGTTGATCGGCGGCGCGAGCCCCTCCTCCTGGAACATCAGCTCGAAGCGGTGGCGCAGCACACTGCCCGCCGGCGGCACGATCCAGCCGGCCGATACCAGATCGCGCAGGCCCAGCCCCGTCATGCCCAGCAGCGGATGACCCGGCCGCACCAGCGCGCAGACGGGTTCCTCGGTGAGCGCCTGGTAGCGCAGGTTGCTCTTGTCGTGCTCCGCGAAGAGCCGCGCGACCAGCAGGTCCAGCTTGCCCTGTTCGAGCCGCTCCAGCAGCACCGGGCTGGTCTCGATATCGAGCGAGACGCGCAGATTGGGATGCTCGCGCTTCACCGCCGCCACCGCCGGCGGCAACAGCACCAGTCCCGGCGCGGTGATGGCGCCGATGTTGACCTGCCCCGCACTGCCGGTCTTCAGCGCCATGAGCTCGTCGTGCGCCTGGTTCAGGCTTGCGAGCGCGACGCGCGCGTGGCGGATCATCGTTTCCCCGTACCAGGTCGGCCGCATGCCGCGCGGCAGGCGGTCGAAAAGAGAGACTTCCAGCACGTCCTCCAGGTCCTTCAGCAGCTTCGAGGCGGCCGGCTGCGTCATGTTCAGCACCTGCGCGGCGCGATGGATATTGCCTTCCTCGGCCAGCGCCACGAGCAGCAGCAACTGGCGGGTCTTCAGGCGTGCACGGATGAACCAGTGCGTGTAGTGGGTCATGGGGTTTACCTGAATGCTTCTTCTGCTATCCATTTCATCCAAATATTGATTGGAAAGATATTGGTGCGATTCCTACACTCGTCCCACCTTGAAGCACAGCGACCTCCAGCAGAATGCACGGCAGTTCATCAACGGCCGATGGGAGACCGGCGTCACCACGGGGATCAGCCGGAACCCGTCCGACACCGGCGAGGTGGTCGCTGAATATGCGCGCGCCGACCGGAGCCAGACCGAACTCGCGATCCGCGCCGCGGCCGATGCCTTTCCCCACTGGAGCCTGACGACGCCGCAGCGCCGCGCCGACGTGCTCGACCAGATCGGCAGCGAGATCCTCGCGCGCCGCGAGGCGCTGGGCATGCTGCTCGCGCGCGAGGAAGGCAAGACGCTGCCGGAGGCCGTCGGCGAGGCCGCGCGCGCCGGCCACATCTTCAAGTTCTTCGCCGGCGAGGCCCTGCGCGGCAGCGGCGAAATGCTGGCATCGGTGCGGCCCGATGTGCAGATCGACATCACGCGCGAGCCGGTCGGCGTCGTCGGGCTCATCGCACCGTGGAATTTCCCGCTCGCGATTCCGGCGTGGAAGATCGCGCCGGCGCTCGCGCACGGCAACAGCGTGGTCTTCAAGCCGGCCGAACTGGTGCCGGCATGCGGATGGGCCCTGGCCGAGATCATCAGTCGCTCGGCACTGCCGGCGGGCACCTTCAACCTCGTGATGGGCAGCGGCCGGGAGGTGGGGCAGACCATTGTCGACAGCCCGCTGGTCGATGCGATCAGCTTCACCGGTTCGGCCGCCGTCGGCGCACAGGTGCTGCGGGCGGCGGCCCGGCGCCTTGCCAAGGTGCAGTTGGAGATGGGCGGCAAGAACCCGCTGGTGGTGCTGGCGGACGCCGATCTCGACCGCGCGGTCGACTGCGCCGTGCAGGGCGCCTACTTCTCCACCGGCCAGCGCTGCACGGCGTCGAGCCGCCTGATCGTCGAAGCGACGGTGCACGATGCCTTCGTCGCCCGCCTGCGCCATCGCCTCGCCGGGCTCCAGGTCGGCCACGCGCTGGAGCGGGGGACCGACATCGGCCCGGTGGTCGATGCCGCGCAGCTCGAACGCAACCTCGCGGCGGTCGCCGGCGCGAAAGAAGAGGGCGCCGAGCATGTCTGGGGCGGCGAGCGACTGACGCGCGCGAGCCCCGGCCACTACATGAGCCCGGCGTTGTTCCTCGCGCAGCCCGGGCACCGCGTCGCGCGCGGGGAGATCTTCGGCCCCGTGGCCTGCGTGCTGCGCGCCGACGACTACGCGCACGCGCTGGAGCTGGCCAACGACACGCCCTTCGGGCTGTGCGCCGGGATCTGCACCACGTCGCTGTCGCGCGCCATGCATTTCAAGCGCCATGCCAAGGTCGGCATGACCATGGTCAACCTGCCGACCGCGGGCGTGGACTACCACGTGCCCTTCGGCGGCCGCAAGGCCTCGAGCTACGGGCCGCGCGAGCAGGGCCGGCACGCCGCCGAGTTCTACAGCAGTGTCAAGACCGGCTATGTGCTTTCCTGAGACCTTGCGGGACAGACCAACAAACTGCGCAGCAGTTTTTGCTCTGTCCTCAACTGATAAGAGAACTAATAAGAGCTTTTCTCACCACGCCAACCAGGAGACATCATGAAACTGAACCGTCGCACGCTCAACATCGCGCTGGCATCCGCCACGCTGTCCTCGCTGCTGCCGGCCACCGCCCTGGCGCAGAAGAAGCCGGTGCTCGGCTTTGCCCAGGTCGGCGCCGAAAGCGAATGGCGCACGGCCAATACCGAGTCGATCAAGTCGGCCGCGAAGGAGGCCGGCATCGAACTCAAGTTCTCGGATGCGCAGCAGAAGCAGGAGAACCAGATCAAGGCGATCCGCTCGTACATCGCSCAGAAGGTGGACGTGATCGCGTTCTCGCCGGTGGTCGAATCGGGCTGGGACACGGTGCTGCTCGAGGCCAAGGCGGCCAAGATCCCGGTGGTGCTGACCGACCGTTCGGTCAACACCAAGGACGATTCGCTCTATGTCACCTTCATGGGCTCCGACTTCGTCGAGGAAGGCCGCAAGGCCGGCCGCTGGCTGGTCGAGAAGGAGAAGGGCAACCCCGGTCCGATCAACATCGTCGAACTGCAGGGCACGGTGGGCTCGGCGCCGGCGATCGACCGCAAGAAGGGCTTCGAGGAAATCATCAAGGCCGACCCGAAGTTCAAGATCATCCGTTCGCAGACCGGCGACTTCACGCGGGCCAAGGGCAAGGAGGTGATGGAGGCCTTCCTGAAGGCCGAGGGCAAGAAGATCAACGTGCTCTTCGCGCACAACGACGACATGGCGATCGGCGCGATCCAGGCGATCGAGGAGGCCGGCATGAAGCCGGCGCAGGACATCATCATCATCTCGATCGACRCCGTGAAGGGCGCCTTCGAGGCCATGATGGCCGGCAAGCTCAACGTGTCGGTGGAGTGCAGCCCTCTGCTCGGTCCGCAACTGATGGCCGCGGTGGCCGACATCAAGGCCGGCAAGCCGCTGCCGAAGCGGATCCTGACCAAGGAAGGGATTTTCCCGATGGAGGTCGCCAAGGCCGAGTTCCCGAATAGGAAGTATTGACCACCCCCGGCTTGGCTCACTTCGTGTAGCCGTCTCCCCCTTCCCGGGGGCAACACCAGCGGCCCGGCAGAGCCGGTTCCGCGGTGTTCCACGAAGGGCGGCGCGCTGCGCGGCCGCAGGCGGGCACTTGATCACACATAGGAGACTTGATATGAAACGCACTTTCTTGAAGACCCTGCTCGGTGGCGCAGCTGCGACGCTCTTGATCGGCCTGGCGCCGCTCGTCCACGCCCAGGACAAGGGCCTGGTCGCGATCTCGATGCCGACCAAGTCGTCGGCGCGCTGGATCGCCGACGGCTCGAACATGGTCAAGTACTTCAACGAGAAGGGCTACAAGACCGACCTGCAGTACGCCGACGACGACATCCCGAACCAGCTGGCGCAGATCGAGAACATGGTGACCAAGGGCGCCAAGGTGCTGGTCATCGCGGCGATCGACGGCAGCACGCTGTCCGACGTGCTGCAGAAGGCCGCCGACAAGGGCGTCAAGGTGATCGCCTACGACCGGCTCATCAAGGGCTCGAAGAACGTCGACTACTACGCGACCTTCGACAACTACCAGGTCGGCGTGCTGCAGGCCAGCTACATCGAGAACGCGCTGAAGCTGAAGGAGGGCAAGGGCCCGTACAACATCGAGCTGTTCGGCGGTTCGCCCGACGACAACAACGCCTTCTTCTTCTACAACGGCGCGATGTCGGTGTTGAAGCCCTACATCGACAGCGGCAAGCTGATGGTGCGCAGCAAGCAGATGGGCATGGAAAAGGTCTCGACCCTGCGCTGGGACGGCGCGGTGGCGCAGGCGCGGATGGACAACCTGCTGTCGGCCTACTACACCAAGGACCGGGTCGATGCGGTGCTGTCGCCGTACGACGGGCTGTCGATCGGCATCATCTCCTCGCTCAAGGGCGTGGGCTACGGATCGGCGCAGCAGCCGATGCCGGTGGTGACCGGCCAGGATGCCGAAGTGCCTTCGGTGAAGTCGATCCTCAAGAAGGAACAGACCGCCACGGTGTTCAAGGACACGCGCGAGCTGGCCAAGGTGACGGTGGGCATGGTGGATGCGATGCTGGCMGGCAAGACGCCCGAAGTGAATGACACCAAGACCTACAACAACGGCGTCAAGGTCGTACCCTCCTACCTGCTGAAGCCGGTCAGCGTGGATGCCTCGAACTGGAAGCAGACGCTGGTCGACAGCGGCTACTACAAGGAGAGCCAGATCCGATAGCGGCGGCGCCGAGAGCGAAGGAGACACGGTGAACGATGTGATTCTGGAGATGCGCGGCATCACCAAGACCTTTCCGGGCGTGAACGCGCTCGACAACGTCAACCTGGCGGTGCGCGCGGGCGAGATCCATGCCGTGGTCGGCGAGAACGGCGCGGGCAAGTCGACGCTGATGAAGGTGCTGAGCGGCGTCTATTCGTGCGACTCGTACGAGGGCGAGATCCGGTTCGAGGGCCAGCCGCGCCGCTTCAAGGACATCGCCGACAGCGAGAAGCTCGGCATCATCATCATCCACCAGGAGCTCGCGCTGGTTCCGCTGCTGTCGATCGCCGAGAACATCTTCCTCGGCAACGAGATCGCGCACGGCGGCGTGATCGACTGGTTCGCCGCCTATGCCAAGACCCGCGAGCTGCTGGCCAAGGTCGGGCTCAAGGAGCCGCCGACCACGCTGATCACCAACCTCGGCGTCGGCAAGCAGCAACTGGTCGAGATCGCCAAGGCACTCGCGAAAGAGGTCAAGCTGCTGATCCTCGATGAGCCGACCGCGAGCCTCAACGAGAGCGACAGCGACGCGCTGCTGAGCCTGCTGCTCGGGCTCAAGGCGCAGGGCATTTCGTCGATCCTGATCTCGCACAAGCTCAACGAGATCGCCAAGGTGGCCGACTCGATCACCGTGCTGCGCGATGGCGCCACGGTCGAGACCATGGACTGCCGCGCCGAGCCRATCAGCGAGGACCGCATCATCCGCGGCATGGTCGGGCGCGACATGGCGCACCGCTATCCGCAGCGCTCGCCGAACATCGGCGAGACCGTGTTCGAGGTCTGCGACTGGCATGTGCACCATGCGCTGCACGCCGACCGCGAGCTGATCAAGGGCGTCGGCCTGCATGTGCGGCGTGGCGAGATCGTCGGCATCGCGGGCCTGATGGGCGCCGGCCGCACCGAGTTCGCGATGAGCGTGTTCGGGCGGTCCTATGGCCAGCGCATCCGCGGCACGGTGCGCATGCACGGCAAGGAGGTCGACGTCGGGACGATCCGCAAGGCCATCGACCATGGCATCGCCTACGTCACCGAGGACCGCAAGAGCCTGGGCCTGGTGCTCGACGAGGACATCCGCAAGAACGTCAGCCTGGCCAACCTGGCGGCGGTGTCGGAGCGCGGCGTGATCGACGACGGGCGCGAGTTCAAGGTCGCCAACGACTACCGGCGCGCGCTCAACATCCGCTGCGCCGGCGTCGACCAGCAGGTGGTCAACCTGTCGGGCGGCAACCAGCAGAAGGTGGTGCTGAGCAAGTGGCTGTTCGCCAAGCCCGAACTGCTGATCCTCGACGAGCCGACGCGCGGCATCGACGTCGGCGCCAAGTACGAGATCTACACCATCATCGACCAGCTCGCGAGCGAGGGCAAAGGCATTCTCATGATCTCTTCCGAACTGCCCGAGCTGCTCGGCATGTGCGACCGCATCTACGTGATGAACGAAGGCCGCTTCGTGGCCGAGTTTCCTGCCGCCGAGGCCTCGCAGGAGAAGATCATGCGCGTGATCGTGGCCTCCGGGAGCAGCGTCCATGCCGCCTGAACTCGAGGCCGTGAAGGCCGCCACGCACATCGCGCCGACCGGCGCCGGCGAACACGCGGGCTTCCTCAAGAACAACCTGCGCGAATACGGCATGCTGATCTCGCTGGTCGCGATCATGGCGCTGTTCCAGCTGCTGACCGACGGCACGCTGATGCGGCCGCTGAACCTCACCAACCTGCTGCTGCAGAACAGCTACATCGTGATCATGGCGCTGGGCATGCTGCTGGTGATCGTGGCCGGCCACATCGACCTGTCGGTGGGCTCGGTGTGCGGCTTCATCGGCGCGCTGGCGGCGGTGCTGATGGTCGAGTACCAATGGCATTTCGTGCCGACCTTCATCGTCTGCCTGATCGCAGGCGGTGCCATCGGCGCCGCGCAGGGCTGGTTCGTGGCCTTCTTCCGGATTCCGTCCTTCATCGTCACGCTGGCCGGCATGCTGGTCTTCAAGGGCCTCACGCTGGCGCTGCTCGCGGGGCAATCGGTGGGGCCGTTCCCCGAGGCCTTCCAGAAGCTCAGCTCGGGCTTCGTGCCCGACGTGCTCGGCGGCGAAAGCCTGCGCACCACCTCGCTGGTGCTCGGCGCGCTGGCCGCCGCGGCGCTGGTCTTCTTCAAGCTGCGCGGCCGCGCCAAGCTCGCGAAGCACGGCATGGAGACCGAGCCCTACGTCTTCTTCCTCGCCAAGAACCTGTTCTTCGCGGCCGTCATCCTGCTGTTGAGCTACCTGCTGGCGACTTACAAGGGGCTGCCCAACGTGCTGATCGTGATGTCGGTGCTGATCGTGGCCTACGACTTCGTGACCAACCGAACCACGGTCGGCCGGCGCATCTATGCGCTGGGCGGCAACGAGAAGGCGGCGCGGCTGTCGGGCATCAAGACCCAGCGGCTGGCCTTCCTGACCTTCGTCAACATGGGCGTGCTCGCGGCGCTGGCCGGGCTGGTGTTCGCGGCCCGGCTCAACACCGCGACGCCCAAGGCCGGCCTGGGCTTCGAGCTCGACGTGATCGCGGCCTGCTTCATCGGCGGCGCGTCGGCCTCGGGCGGCGTCGGCCGCGTGATGGGCGCGGTGATCGGCGCCTTCATCATGGGCGTGATGAACAACGGCATGTCGATCCTCGGCGTCGGCATCGACTACCAGCAGGTCATCAAGGGACTGGTGCTGCTGGCGGCGGTGTTCATCGATGTCTACAACAAGAACAAATGAGCACCGAAGGCTTCTCCGATACGCCGGTGCTGCAACTCAAGGGCATCGACAAGCAGTTCAGCGGCGTGGCGGCGCTGTCGGGCGTGGCGCTGCGCCTGCGCGCCGGCGAGATCCACGCGCTGCTGGGGCAGAACGGCGCCGGCAAGTCGACGCTGATCAAGGTGCTGACGGGCGTCTACCCGGCCGACGGCGGCGAGATGCGGCTGGCCGGCCAGCCGATACGGCCGACGTCGCCGCTCGATGCGCAGCGCCTGGGCATCAGCACGGTCTACCAGGAGGTGAACCTCTGCCCCAATCTGTCGGTGGCCGAGAACATCTTCGCCGGGCGCTGTCCGCGCCGCGGGCTGGCGCAAGGATTCCGCATCGACTGGACGGCGGTGCATCGCGAAGCGCGGGCGCTGCTGGCGCGGCTCGACGTCGACATCGATGTCACGCAGCTGCTGTCGAGCTACTCGGTGGCGGTGCAGCAGATGGTGGCGATCGCGCGCGCGCTGGGCCTGTCATCGCGGGTGCTGATCCTCGATGAGCCGACGTCCAGCCTCGACGACGAGGAGGTGAAGAGCCTGTTCGCGGTGCTGCGCCGGCTGCGCGGCGAAGGACTCGCGATTCTGTTCGTGACGCACTTCCTGAACCAGGTCTATGCGGTGTCGGACCGCATCACGGTGCTGCGCAACGGCTGCTGGGTCGGCGAATGGGCGACCGTCGAGCTCGGGCCGCAGGCCCTGATCTCGGCGATGGTCGGGCGAGAGTTCGCGGCCCAGGCCAGCGGCCATGCCGAACTGCCGGCGATCGGGGCCGAGGCGCCGGTGCTGCTGCAGGCCGAGGGACTGGGGCAGCGCGGGCAACTGCAGCCGGTCGACCTGCGGGTACGCGCCGGCGAGGTGGTCGGCCTGGCCGGCCTGCTCGGCGCGGGCCGCACCGAACTGGCGCGGCTGCTGTTCGGGCTGGCGAAGCCCGACCAGGGCAGCCTGCGCGTCGATGGCAGGGTCGTCGAGTTCGCGAGTCCGGCCGATGCGGTGAAGCACGGCCTCGCGCTGTGTCCCGAGGAGCGCAAGACCGACGGCATCGTGGCCGAGCTGTCGGTTCGCGAGAACATCGCGCTGGCGCTGCAGGCGCGGCGCGGTGTGCGCAACACGCTGTCGCGGGCCGAACAGGCCGCGCTGGCCGAGCGCTTCGTCAAGGCGCTCGGCATCAAGACCGCCAGCATCGAGACGCCGATCGGCCTGCTGTCGGGCGGCAACCAGCAGAAGGCGGTGCTGGCACGCTGGCTCGCGATCGATCCGCGGCTGCTGATCCTCGACGAGCCGACGCGCGGCATCGATGTCGCGGCCAAGCAGGAGATCATGGACGAGATCCTGAAGCTCGCGCGCGGCGGCATGGCGGTGCTGTTCATCTCCTCCGAAATGAACGAGGTGGTGCGCGTGTCGCACCGCATCGCAGTGCTGCGCGAGCGCCGCAAGGTCGGCGAACTGCCCGGCGGCAGCAGCGAGGACGCGGTGTATGAACTGATCGCGGCGGACACATGAAGCGTGGCGACCTCATCGCCGGTCTGTTTCGCCATCGGCTTGCGTGGCCGCTGGTCACGCTCGTCTTGCTGCTGGCGATCAACGCCGCCTTCAATCCGAGCTTCCTGCACCTCGAATGGCGAGGCGGCCACCTCTACGGCAGCCTGATCGACATCCTGAACCGCGCGGCGCCGCTGGTGCTGGTGTCGCTCGGCATGACACTGGTGATCGCCACCCGGGGCATCGACATCTCGGTCGGCGCGGTGGTGGCGATCGCGGCGGCGATCGCGGCCTGGATGATCGGCGGCTCGCTGACCAGCAGCGGGGCGGCGCAGGCGAGCCGCTTCCCGATGTGGCTGGCGATCGTCGGCGCCCTCAGCGCCGCGCTGGCCTGCGGGTTCTGGAACGGCCTGCTGGTCGCGCGGGTCGGCATGCAACCAATCATCGCGACCCTGATCCTCATGGTGGCCGGGCGCGGCATCGCGCAGCTCATCACCGGCGGGCAGATCATCACGATCTACTATGCGCCCTTCTTCTTCATCGGCAGCGGCTATCTGTTCGGGCTGCCGTTCTCGGTCTACATCGCGGCCTTCGTCTTCGCCCTGCTGTACCTCGCGATCACGCGCAGCGCGCTCGGCCTGTTCATCCAGGCGGTCGGCATCAATCCGGGCGCGGCCCGGGTCGCCGGCGTGCGCGCGCGCCGCATCATCGTCGGCGCCTACATGTTCTGCGGCCTGTGCGCCGGCATTGCGGGCTTGCTCATCAGCTCCAACGTGAAGAGCGCGGATGGCAACAACGCCGGCCAGCTGCTCGAGCTCGATGCCATCCTGGCGGTCACGCTGGGCGGCACGGCGCTGACCGGCGGCCGCTTCAGCCTGGTCGGCAGCGTGATCGGCGCGCTGATCATCCAGACCTTGACCTACGCGATCTACTCGCTCGGCGTGCCGCCCGAGATCAACCTGGTGGTCAAGGCGGTGGTGGTGTTCGCGGTGATGCTGCTGCAGTCGCCCGAGTTTCGTGCCAGCCTGCGGAAGCTGGCGGTGCGGCCGGTGCACGGAGGGATGACGCCATGAGCGCCGCCCGGCCGCCCGAAGGCGCTCGCACCGCAGTGCGCAGCACGGAGGTTGCCTTATGAGCGCCGTGGTGTCGCCGTCGTCGCAGCCCGAGCGCGCGGCATCCGCCCCGCCTGCGAGGCCGGGGCGCACGCGCCTCAACCCCAAGTACCTGCCGCTGGCCGCGACCATCTCGCTGTTCGTGGCGATGGCGACCCTGGGCTCGGTCTTCTACGACGGCTTCTTCTCGCCGCAGGTGTTCCTGAACCTGCTGATCGACAACGCATTCATCTGCATCGTCGCGGTCGGCATGACCTTCGTGATCCTGTCGGGCGGCATCGACCTGTCGGTCGGCTCGGTGATCGCGTTGACCACCATGGTCTCGGCCTCGCTGGTCGAGAAGCACGGCTGGAGCCCGGCGATCGTGATTCCGCTGGTGCTGGTGATGGGGACCCTCTTCGGTGCCTTCATGGGCGTGCTGATCGAGCGCTTCCGGCTGCAGCCCTTCATCGTCACGCTGGCCGGCATGTTCCTGGCGCGCGGCCTCTGCTACCTGATCAGCATCGACTCGATCAGCATCACCAACGAGTTCTACGCCAAGGTCTCGCAGTGGCGCTTGCCGGTGTGGGGCGACGCGTCGATCTCGCTGTCGGCCTTGATCGCGCTGGCGATGGTGGCACTGGCGGTGTTCGTCGCCCACTTCACGCCCTTCGGCCGCGCGGTGTATGCGATCGGCGGCAGCGAGTCCTCGGCGCTGCTGATGGGCCTGCCGGTGCGCTCCACGGTGGTCGGGGTCTACACGCTGTCGGGCTTCTGCTCGGCGCTCGGCGGCGTGGTGTTCACCTTCTACATGCTGTCGGGCTACGGCCTGCATGCCGTCGGGCTGGAACTCGACGCCATCGCCGCGGTGGTGATCGGCGGCACCCTGCTCACGGGCGGTGTCGGCTACGTCGTGGGCACGCTCTTCGGCGTGCTCATGCTGGGCATCATCCAGACCCTGATTTCCTTCGACGGCACGCTGAGCTCATGGTGGACCCGCATCGTGGTCGGCGTGCTGCTGTTCGTCTTCTGCCTGCTGCAGCGCCTGTTCACGGCGCGCGGCACCGCTTTGCACTGAGGCCAACGCATGCCCGACATCCCGAAGAAGAAGTTGCGTTCCACCGAATGGTTCGGCCCGGCCGACAAGAACGGCTTCATGTACCGCAGCTGGATGAAGAACCAGGGCATCCCGGACCACGAGTTCGATGGCCGGCCGATCGTCGGCATCTGCAATACCTGGTCGGAGCTGACGCCGTGCAATGCCCACTTCCGCAAGATCGCCGAGCACGTGAAGCGCGGCATCTCGGAGGCGGGCGGCTTCCCGGTCGAGTTCCCGGTGTTCTCGAACGGCGAATCGAATCTTCGGCCGACCGCGATGCTCACGCGCAACCTTGCGAGCATGGATGTCGAGGAGGCGATCCGCGGCAACCCGATCGACGCCGTGGTGCTGCTCGCCGGCTGCGACAAGACCACGCCGGCACTGCTGATGGGTGCCGCGAGCTGCGACATCCCGGCCATCGTGGTGAGCGGCGGTCCGATGCTCAACGGCAAGCTCGAAGGCCGCGACATCGGCTCCGGAACCGCCGTCTGGCAACTGCACGAATCGATGAAGGCGGGCCAGATCGACCTGCATCAGTTCCTGTCGGCCGAGGCCGGCATGTCGCGCTCGGCCGGAACCTGCAACACCATGGGCACGGCCTCGACCATGGCCTGCATGGCCGAGGCGCTGGGCACCTCGCTGCCGCACAACGCGGCGATCCCGGCGGTCGATGCGCGCCGCTATGTGCTGGCGCAGATGTCGGGCCTGCGCGCGGTCGAGATGGCGCGCGAGGGACTGACGCTGTCGAAGGTCCTGACGCGCGAGGCCTTCGAGAACGCGATCCGCGTCAACGCCGCGATCGGCGGTTCGACCAACGCGGTGATCCACCTGAAGGCGATCGCGGGCCGCATCGGCGTGCCGCTGGCGCTCGAGGACTGGACCCGCATCGGCCGCGGCACTCCGACCCTGGTCGACCTGATGCCGTCGGGGCGCTTCCTGATGGAGGAGTTCTACTACGCGGGCGGCCTGCCTGCCGTGCTGCGCCGCCTGGGCGAGAACGGATTGCTGCCGCACCCGGGCGCGCTGACCGTCAACGGCCGCTCGCTGTGGGACAACGTGCGCGAGGCGCCGAGCTTCGACGACGAGGTGATCCGTCGGCTCGACCAGCCGCTGGTGGCCGATGGCGGCATGTGCATCCTGCGCGGCAACCTGGCGCCGCGCGGCGCGGTGCTCAAGCCCTCGGCCGCATCGCCCGAGCTGCTGAAGCACCGCGGCCGCGCCGTGGTGTTCGAGAACCTCGAGCACTACAAGGAGCGCATCGTCGACGAGTCGCTCGAGATCGATGCGGGCTCGGTGATGGTCATGAAGAACTGCGGGCCGAAGGGCTACCCGGGCATGGCCGAGGTCGGCAACATGGGCCTGCCGCCGAAGCTGCTGCGGCAGGGCGTCAAGGACATGGTGCGGATCTCCGATGCCCGCATGAGCGGCACCGCCTACGGCACGGTGGTGCTGCATGTCGCGCCCGAAGCGGCCGATGGCGGCCCGCTCGCGGCGGTGCAGGACGGCGACTGGATCGAGCTCGACTGCGAAGCCGGCCGGCTGCATCTCGACATCGGAGACGACGAACTGGCCGAGCGCCTGCAAGCCATCGCACGGCGCGCCGTGCCGGCGAACGGCGGCGGCTACCAGCGGCTGTATGTCGATCATGTGCTGCAGGCCGACGAGGGCTGCGACTTCGACTTTCTGGTCGGCTGCCGCGGCGCCGCCGTGCCCCGGCACTCCCATTGAAGACCTTGCGGGACAGACCAAGAAACTGCGCAGCGGTTTTTGCTCTGTCCTCGACCTGCTGAGACCTTGCGGGACAGACCAAGAAACTGCGCAGCGGTTTTTGCTCTGTCCTCAACTGACTAGAAGGACCCGCACCATGACGCATTCGAAACCCCGCTACCAGGGCATCTTCCCGGTCGTTCCCAYGACCTTCACCGAGAGCGGCGAACTCGACCTCGCGAGCCAGAAGCGCTGCGTCGATTTCATGATCGACGCCGGCTCCGACGGCCTGTGCATCCTGGCCAACTTCTCCGAGCAGTTCCTGCTGGCCGACGACGAGCGCGAACTGCTCACGCGCACGATCCTCGAGCACGTCGCGGGCCGCGTGCCGGTCATCGTCACCACCACGCACTTCAGCACCCGGGTGTGCGCCGAGCGCAGCCGCCGGGCGCAGGACATGGGCGCGGCGATGCTGATGGTGATGCCGCCCTACCACGGCGCCACCTTCCGCGTGCCCGAGCCGCAGATCTTCGAGTTCTATGCCCGGCTGTCCGACGCCGTGCGCATCCCGGTCATGATCCAGGACGCCCCGGCCGCCGGCACGCCGCTGTCGCCGGCCTTCCTGGCGCGCATGGCGAGGGAGATCGAGCAGGTGTGCTACTTCAAGATCGAGACCGCGGGCGCGGCATCGAAGCTGCGCGAGCTGATCCGCCTCGGCGGCGACGCCGTCGAAGGTCCCTGGGACGGCGAGGAGGCGATCACGCTGCTGCCCGACCTGGATGCCGGCGCCACCGGATCGATGACCGGCGGCGGCTACCCCGACGGCATCCGGCCGATCATCATCGACCACCTCGCCGGCCGCCGCGAGCAGGCGTTCGAGCGCTACCGGCAGTGGCTGCCGCTGATCAACTACGAGAACCGGCAGGCCGGCCTGCTGGCCTGCAAGGCGCTCATGAAGGAGGGCGGCGTGATCGACTGCGAGGCGCCGCGCCATCCCTGGCCGTCGATGCACCCGGAGACCCGCGCCGGTCTGATCGAGATCGCGCGCGGCCTCGATCCGCTGGTGTTGCGCTGGGGGCGCTGAGCTTTCGGTTCAGGCCTTCCAGAACGGACGCAGCTCGGCCACCTTGGCGAGCGCCTTGCAGCACTGCGTGGCGCTGGCCGGTTGGTTCGCCGCCAGCCAGCCGACGGCGAACCAGGCGGCGCCGTCGGTCGCGGCCTGCGCGCGGTAGGCGGCCATCGCCATCGCGGCGTCGTTGTGTGCGCCCAGCGCGTCCTGCGCCGGCCCCAGGTGCGCCAGGAAACGCTCGGCCGCGCGCCGGCCGAACAGCGGCGCCACGAACTCGCCCAGATAGCGCAGCCGCTTGAGGCGCTTGCGGACGCGATGCTGCTGCGTCGGCTCGAGGCTTTCGAATCGCTTGCCATCGCGCAGCACTTGCCGATGCAGCGTCGAGAGCCGGGCCCGCATCGCCTTGCGGGCCGCGCTGGACGGTTGCTCGGGCCCGGCCCCGGTGCCGCCATCGGGCAGCGCCGCGGCGATCAGGTGCATCAGCACCGCCTGGAAGGCGGCTGCACGCACCACGGTCTCTGCGGACTGGATGTCGTCTGCGGCCCGGTCGACGGCGAAAGGCGGCGCACCGTGGGCCAGGAGTTGCGGCTGCACGCTGCGCAGCACGTAGTCGCGGTCGCGCTGCTGGCCCAGCGCAACGAAGGCCTCGGCCAGCGCCGGCTCCCACGCCGGGTCGAACGCCGGCGCAAAGGCGGCCAATTCGCGCAGGGCAGTGCGAAGGCGCCGGATGCCGACACGCAGCTGATGAACGTGCTCGGGATCGGGACTGCCTGCCGCGACCTCGCTGGCGTTCGGAAGGATCTGTGCCAGGCAGCTGTCGAGCACCGCGCGAAAGACCTGGGCGCCACTGGCACCGGCCTTCAGCCGGGGCGCCGCAGCCTTGATCGGCGGGCCGTGCACCACGCCGCGCGCCAGCCGCTCGCCGCGCTCCGATTTCGACACGGTGTCGAGCCAGAGTCCGTAGCGGGCGCGCCAGCGGCCGGCGAGCTCGAGCAGCGACGAAGGACTGCCGTGCTTGAGCTCGATCTCGAGTTCGCGCAGCGGCTGCGTGCGCTCACCGGCGCGCACGGTACCGACATCGAAGGCGAGTTCGACCAGCGCATCGCCGCTGCGCATCTCGCGCGTGATGCGCCAGACGTCGGTGCCGTAGAGCGGCACCAGCTCGGCCCCGGCCGGGTCGTGGCCGGCCCGGCGCAAGGCCTCGGCGATCCGTTCGCCGACCGGCGTTCCTTCGTGCCGCCCGACGTCGGGCAGCGGGACCTCCCTGGCCTGCGCGGGCGGCAGCTCGACGTTGTGCTCGAGGCGCTCGACGAGGCTGCGCCCGGGTGCCTTGGCGGTCTGCACCCAGGCGCCGTTTTCCTTGCGGACCCGCAGCACGATGTGCAGCGCAGCCAAGGCGCCGTCCGCCGTGTCGTAATAGCGCGCCCGCAGCCGCGCACGGTGCGAGCGCCCGCGCCCGACCGCCGCTTCCACCGCCGCCTGGTGCGCGGAATCGACCTGGAACTTGAGCTCGAATTCGATCACTGGGCCACTCGATGACCCGAACGCGACGGGCCCCGGTTTCACTCCTTCAGTTCGCTGACTTGCAGCGACAGATCGTACAGTTTCGACTTGCTGGCGTAGTAGCGGTCGAGCCGCCATTCCTTCAGGATGTCCATCGCCAGCTGGAAGCTCTTGTAGTCGAGTTCGTAGAGCGTGACCAGCTCGAAACTGGCCTCGGATTCGAGTGCCAGGACCAGCTGGGCCAGGATCTTGGCGGACGCGTGGGTCGGGTCCGTCTCGATGAGTCGGCGGGCGACCTTGATGGCGTTCATGGGGGAAGCTCCCTTGTTAGTACATTCCCCTGACTATAGCCAGCGCCTCCATGCCATTTGTGACAGTCGGATGACAGGCCGGGGCTTTCCCGGCCGTCCCGCACGGTTCAGCGGACCGGTGTCTCGGCCTGCCGAATCACGCCGCCGCCCAGCACGCTGCCGGTGACGGTGGTCGAAGCGCCCCCCACGACCCTGGCTTCGCAGGCTTCGCGGTCGCTGGCCGGCTGGCGGTCGCAGCGCGCCAGCGCATTCTGCTGCAGGGTGGCGGCATCCGGCGCCGGGAAGGCGCCACGGCGCGCCATCTCGGCCGCTGCGCCGCGTTCGCGCAGGCAGGCATTCTGGTCCTGCATCACGCCATCGCAGGGCAGGGAGCCGGGGGACAGGCCGGCCGCGAAAGCCGCCGAGGCGCCCAACAGGCTGCCGGCGGCCAGCAGGGCGGCGGAACAGGAACGCAAAACGTCTTTCATCGGTCACTCCTTGAGTCTTGGCGGCGCGCCATCGCGCCGGTCCGACCGTGTCAACGGGCGGTCGGGCTTCAAGCAGTGTGAGAGAGGTCGGCGCCGCGCGCGAGCCGTCGCAGGCTCGCATTCTTGTCGGACGAGGCCGCGCGCTCGCCCCGGTCAGCCGGCGGCGATCCGCTTGGCCAGGTGGGCCAGCGCTTCGTCGACCTGGTCGACCAGGATCAGCGACAGGTCGCCGGGCTGCAGCCGCGCCAGCGCGCTGTCGATGGCGATGAACTCGCCGCGGATCTCGTCGATGAAGCTGGTGCGGCCGGCGCCCTGGAGCCCCTGCCGCAGCAAGGCCATGACTTCGCCGTCGGCGCGGCCGCGCTGCGCCGCGTCCTGGTAGAGGATGACGTCGTCGAAGGCCTCGCCGAGGATGGCGGTCTGGTCGCGGATGTCGCAGTCCCGGCGGTCGCCGGCGCCGCTGATCACGACCGAGCGCTTCCTGGCCGGCATGGTGTCGACCGCGGCGACCAGCGCGCGCATGGCGTCGGTGTTGTGGCCGTAGTCGGCGATCACGGTGGCACCGCGGTAGTCCATCACGTTGAACCGGCCCGGCACGCCGGCGGCGTCGTTCTTGAAGCTCGCGAGGCCGCTGCGGATGCTGTCCCAGTCGAGGCCCACGGCCCAGGCCGCGGCCACCGAGGCCATCACGTTGTCGACCTGGAAGCCGATGCTGCCGTTGCGCGTGATCTGCACGTCGCGCAGCGGGATGCGCTCGCGCCAGGAGCCTTCGGCCGCCACCAGCGCGTCCTGGTCGACATAGACCGTGCGCTTGCCCTGGGCGCGGTGCGTGGCCATCACCGGGTGGGTGCGGTCGGCGGAGAAGAAGATCACGCTGCCGGGGCAGGTGCCCGCCATCGCGGCGACGTTGGGGTCGGCCGCGTTCAGCACTGCGTAGCCGCCGGGCGCCACGTTGCGCACGATCACGCGCTTGAGCACCGCGAGGTCTTCGACGGTGGTGATGTAGTTGAGGCCGAGGTGGTCGCCGCTGCCGATGTTGGTCACCACCGCCACCTGGCAGCGGTCGAAGCCGAGGCCTTCGCGCAAGATTCCGCCGCGCGCCACTTCGAACACGGCCGCATCGACGTCGGGGTGCAGCAGCACGTTGCGCGCGCTCTTCGGACCGCTGCAGTCGCCGCTGTCGGTCTGGCGGCCATCGACGTAGACGCCATCGGTGTTGGTCATCCCGGTGCGCAGGCCGCTGCCGGCCAGCAGGTGGTTGATGAGCCGGGCGGTGGTGGTCTTGCCGTTGGTGCCGGTGACCGCCACCACGGGAATCCGGCCGTCGTCGCCGTGCGCGAACAGGGTGTCCATCACCGCCTCGCCGACCGCGCGGCCGCGGCCGAAGGAGGGCGAGATGTGCATCCGCAGGCCCGGCGCGGCATTGACCTCGACCACGCCGCCGTGCTGCTCCTCGAGCGGGCGCAGCACGTTCTCGCAGACCATGTCGACGCCGCAGATGTGCAGGCCGACCATCTGGGCCGCATCGATCGCGCGCGCCGCGACTTCGGGGTGCACCGTGTCGGTGACGTCGGTGGCGGTGCCGCCGGTCGACAGGTTGGCGTTGTTGCGCAGCACCACGCGCTGGCCGAGCGTCGGCACGTTGTCGGGCCCGAGGCCCTGCGACTCGAGGCGGCCGATGGCGATGTCGTCGAGCCGGATCTTGGTCAGCGAGGTGGCGTGGCCCTCGCCGCGGCGCGGGTCCTGGTTGACCCCGTCGACCAGCTGGCGGATCGATTTCACGCCATCGCCGATCACCTGCGGCGGATCGCGGCGGGCGGCGGCCACCAGCCGGTCGCCGACCACCAGCAGGCGGAAGTCGAAGCCGGGCAGGAACTTCTCGACCATCACCTCGCCGTAAGCCGCGGCCGAGTCGTAGGCGGCCAGCAGCTGCTCGCGGCTGGTGATGTTGACCGTGACGCCCTTGCCCTGGTTGCCGTCCTGCGGCTTGACCACCACCGGCAGGCCGACCTCCTGGGCCGCGGCCCAACCGTCCTGGGCATCGCTCACCGGGCGGCCCAGCGGCACCGGCACGCCGGCGGCGTTGAGCAACTGCTTGGTGAGTTCCTTGTCCTGCGCGATGGCCTCGGCCACGCCGCTGGTGCTGTCGACTTCGGCGGCCTGGATGCGGCGCTGCTTGGAGCCCCAGCCGAACTGCACCAGGCTGCCGCGGGTCAGGCGGCGGAACGGGATGCCGCGCGCCACCGCCGCGTCGACGATCGAGCCGGTGCTCGGGCCCAGGCGCTCGGATTCGTCGAGATCCCGCAGTTCGGTGATCGCCGCATGGGCGTCGAATTCGGTGCCGCCGTGGGCGGCGTCGATCAGCCCCTTGGCCAGCTCGAGCGCGCGCCGTCCGACAGCTTCCTCGCTGTACTGGAAGGCCACCTGGAAGACGCCTTCCTCGAGGGTCCGCGAGGTGTGGCCGAAGTTCACCGGGCAGCCGGCCTGTGCCTGCAGGGCGATGGCGGCGTTCTCGAGCACATGCGCCAGTGCCAGTGGCTGGCCCAGCACGATCGGGTGCAGCTCGCCGATGGTCGGGAACAGCGCGCGCAGGCGGTTCTCGAAGCCCGGCAGGCGCTCGATCGCGGATTCGTCGGGCGTGCACGAGACGATCGCCTCGATGCAGGTGTGGCGGTTCCACAAGTTGGGCCCGCGCAGGGCGCGGATTCGAGTGACTTCCATGGTGTTCAGGCGCCGGTGGACCCGCGGTCCAGCCGGTCAGGCAAATTGTGGTTCGGGTGAAACGAGGGTCTGYGACAGCTGCAGCGAGGCCAGCGCCGCCTGCAGGTCGGCTTCGAAGGCTTCGACGCCGGCCCCGATCAGGTTCAGCGGAATGCCCAGCGCCCAGCCGGTGGCGACCGCGGCGAGCAGGCTCTCGAGGCCGACCCCCGCATGGGTGGCGCGCCAGATGGTCAGCCGGCCGAGGCCGGGCAGGAAGGATTCGCTGCTGCCGGTGGCCAGCACCACGCGGTCCTGGCGCACCAGCACCGTCTTGCCGCCGGCGTCGCGGTGCTTGGCCAGCGCCTCGGCCTGCGGGTCGGCGGCGTAGAGGATCACGTCGCCGTCGCACAGCGGCGCCAGGCCGGCCACGCGCGGGTCGCCGCCGTTCAGCACGGCGGTGCCTTCGGACAGCACGACGTCGACCTGGGTGCGCAGCACCTTGACCATCTGGTCGCTCTCGGTGATGTCGAATTCGCCCAGTGCCTCGGCGCCTTCGAGGTCGGTCACGATGCCGACTTCGCAGCGGTCGTAGGCCAGGCCGTCGCGCAGGATGGTCTCGGCGCCGTTCTCGATCACCACCGCCTGAACCGCGCGGTTCACGAGCAGCCGGTGGCCGGCTTCCCAGTGGGCGCTGTCGCGGGCATCGACCCGCCGCCGTTCGAGGAACAGGCCGTCGCGGCAGGCCAGCCCGGTGTGGCGGCCGCCGAGGCCGATCAGCCAGGCCACCAGGCGCGACAGCACGGCGGTGTCCCGCGAGCCGGCGACGCCGACCACGGGGATGCGGCCGGGCGCGTCGTCCGGGAACAGGTGGTCGCAGATCGCGCGGCCCACCGGCCGCGGCGAGCCAACGGCCGGTTTCAGGTGCATCAGCAGGCCGGGGCCGGCGTTGACCTCGACGATCGCGCCGCCCTGGGCCGACAGCGGGCGCGAGATGTCCTCGGCCACCAGATCGACGCCGGCGATGTCCAGGCCGACCACGCGGGCGGCCAGCACGGCCGCGTGGGCGACCTCCGGATGCACCTGGTCGGTGCAGTCGATCGCCATGTTGCCGTTGCGCTGGATCGTCACCACGCGGCCGGCGGCGGGCACGGCCGCGGCGTCCAGGTCCTGGCGCTTGAGCTCGAGCTGCAGCTTGGCATCGGAGTCGACCACGATCAAGTCGAGCGGATATTCTTCCTCGGCACCGCGGCGGGGGTCGCTGTTGAGCTGGCTGTCGATCAACTGGGCCACGGTCGACTCGCCGTCGCCGGTGACCGTGATGATCTCGCCGCGGGCAGCGGCCACCACCTGGCCGCCCACCACCAGCAGGCGGTGCTCGTGACCGCGGATGAAGCGCTCGACCATCACGTCGCTGCCTTCGGGCTCGGCGACCGCGAAGGCGGCCATGACTTCGTCGCGGGTGTGGAGTTCGAGCGACACGCCGCGCCCATGGTTGGCGTCCGAGGGCTTGACCGCCACCGGCAGGCCGATGTCCTCGGCGGCTTCCCAGGCTTCCTCGGCATTGGCGACCACCTGGCCTTCGGGCACCGGCACGCCGCAGCTGGCGAGCAGCGACTTGGTGAGTTCCTTGTCGCTGGCGATCGATTCGCCGATGGCGCTGGTGTAGTCGGTCTCGGCGGTCCAGATGCGCTGCTGGTTGGCGCCGTAGCCGAGCTGGACCAGGTTGCCGCTGTTGAGCCGCAGGTGCGGAATGCCGCGGTCGGTGGCGGCGCCCACGATGCAGGCGGTGCTCGGGCCGAGGTAGCAGTCCTCGACCTTGGCCTTGACCGCGTCGACCGCGCGCTGCACGTCGGCGGTGCCGAAGGGGTCGTTGTTGATCGCGGCCATCAGCAGGCGGTGGCCCTCGGCCAGCGCGACGCGGGCGACCTGCTCGTCACGGGCGCGGAAGACCATGCGGTAGACGCCATGCTGCGAAGTGCTGCGGGTCTGGCCGAAGCCGGTCGGCATGCCGGCCAGGTTGAGCAGCTCGATCACCACGTGCTCCATCACATGGCCGGCCCAGGTGCCTTCGGTCAGGCGCTGGATGAAGCCGCCGCGCTCGCCGACGCCGCAGTGGTGCTCGATCAGCGCCGGCAGCAGGGTGGTCAGGCGGTCCGTGAAGCCCGGAATCATGTTCGACGGATGGTCCTCCAGGGCGCCGAGGTCGAGCCAGACCTCCAGCACGGGCCGGTAGGTCCAGAGGTTCGGTCCGCGCAAATAGTTGATGCGCAGCAGTTGGATGTCGTCGAAACGGGTCATGAAAACGTTCGATGTGCTTTGGCCGAGCACGGATGCGCCCTCAAGCGCGCCCATGGCCATCGGTCAGAATCGGCGCGCGAGGAGCGCCATGAAGGGTCCGTCGGCGGGCCAGAGATACAGAAACACAATGCAACATCACGATCCAGTCGGAACCCCGGGGGGCGAAGGGGAAGCCGCTTCAGACGCTCTGAAAAGACGGCTCTCAGTCGCGGAAAACGTTCTGGCGACCCTCCCGGTTGACCTTGACGAGGACTTTCGATTCAGGTCCGGGCTGCTGGCCCTGACCGACCAGCGCCTGCTGGCGCGGGAACCGGACGGCCAATGGACCGAATGGCGGATTCCGGCGCCGGGCCTGGAAATGCAGCTCAGCGACCATGCCGGCATCGGCACGCTCGACCTGCTGGGCGCCGAGGGCCGGCTCGGGCGCTGGCGTTTCACGCTGGCCCAGCAGCCGGCGGCCTTGCGGCTGCAGAAGCTGTTCGATCTGCAGGCCGAGGCTGTCGCGCAGGCGACAGCCTCCGGCGCCGAACCCGATGACGCCCCCTTCGTCGAGCCCGAACTGCAGACTCCGCCGTCGACCTGGGTGCTGCTGCGCCTGGGCCGTTTCGCCAAGCCCTATCGCAAGCAGCTGATCGCCGGGTTTCTACTGACGCTGGCATCGACCGCCGCGACCCTGGTGCCGCCCTACCTGACCATCCCGCTGATGGACGACATCCTGATCCCGTTCCAGAACGGGCAGCAGATTGCGGTCGCCAAGGTCGTCATGTTCCTCGGCGCGCTGCTGGCCGCGGCGCTGGTCGGCTGGGCGCTGGGCTGGGCCCGCACCTACCTGCTGGCGCTGGTCTCGGAGCGCATCGGCGCCGACCTGCGCACCACCACTTACGAGCACTTGCTGACCTTGCCGCTCGATTACTTCGGCGGCAAGCGCACCGGCGACCTGATGGCGCGCATCGGTTCCGAGACCGACCGCATCAACGTCTTCCTGTCGCTGCATGCGCTCGACTTCCTGACCGACGTGCTGATGATCGCCATGACCGCGGTGATCCTGTTCTCGATCAATCCGCTGCTGGCGGTGGTCACGCTGGTGCCGCTGCCCTTCATCGCCTGGATGATCCACGTGGTGCGCGATCGGCTGCGCACCGGCTTCGAGAAGATCGACCGGGTCTGGAGCGAGGTCACCAACGTGCTGGCCGACACCATTCCCGGGATCCGGGTGGTGAAGGCCTTCGCGCAGGAGCAGCGCGAGGCGAAGCGCTTCCACGCCGCCAACGCCTACAACCTGCAGGTCAACGACAAGCTCAACAAGACCTGGTCGCTGTTCACGCCCAGCGTGTCGCTGCTGACCGAGATCGGCTTGCTGGTGGTCTGGGGCTTCGGCATCTGGCAGGTGGCGCGCGGGCGCATCACGGTCGGCGTGCTGACCGCCTTCATCGCCTACATCGGGCGCTTCTACACGCGGCTCGACTCGATGAGCCGGATCGTCTCGGTGACGCAGAAGGCGGCCGCCGGGGCCAAGCGGATCTTCGACATCCTCGACCACGTGAGCAACGTGCCCGAGCCGGCCAACCCGGTGAAGGTGGAGCGCGTGCAGGGGCGCATCGAGATGGCGGATGTCGGCTTCCGCTACGGCAGCCGGGCCGTGATCCGCGACCTCGACCTGGTGATCGAGCCGGGCGAGATGATCGGCCTCGTGGGCCACAGCGGCTCCGGCAAGAGCACGCTGGTGAACCTGATCTGCCGCTTCTACGACGTCACCGACGGCGCCATCAAGGTCGACGGCTGCGACATCCGCCGCTTCGCGGTGGCCGACTACCGGCGCCACGTCGGGCTGGTGCTGCAGGAGCCCTTCCTGTTCTTCGGCACCATCGCGCAGAACATCGCCTACGGCAAGCCCGATGCCACGCGCGAGGAGATCGTCGCCGCGGCGCGCGCGGCGCACGCGCACGACTTCATCCTGCGGCTCGCGCACGGCTACGACTCGCTGGTCGGCGAGCGCGGCCAGGGGCTGTCGGGCGGCGAGCGGCAGCGCATCAGCATCGCGCGCGCGCTGCTGATCGATCCGCGCATCCTGATCCTCGACGAGGCCACCTCGGCGGTCGACACCGAGACCGAGAAGGAGATCCAGAAGGCGCTCGACAACCTGGTGCAGGGACGCACCACGATCGCCATCGCGCACCGGCTGTCGACCCTGCGCAAGGCCGACCGGCTGGTCGTGATGGATCGCGGCGAGATCGTCGAGGTCGGGCCGCACGACGCGCTGATGGAGAAGCAGGGTGCCTACTGGCGGCTCTACCAGGCCCAGTTGCGGCAGACCGACGACGAGAGTGCGGGCGCGCTGGCCGAACGCGCCTCGGTGGCCTTGGTGCTGGGCAGCCATGCCGCACATCCGGCGGGGAATGCATGATGGGATTTCGACTCGAACGCGATGCCTTCGGGCGGCTGGTGCTGATCGACGGCGAAGGCACGCGCCACGTCGGCGTGCTGCCGGTGCGCGCCTTTCCGCTCAGCGCACCCGACGACGGCCTGTCGCTGGTCGGCAGCGACGGGCGCGAACTGGTTTGGGTCGACCGTGTCGACGCCCTGCCGGAATCCGCGCGTGCGCTGCTGGCGCAAGAACTCGCGGCACGCGACTTCGCGCCGACGCTCTTGAAGCTGCACAAGGTGTCGAGCTTCGGCGTGCCGAGCACGTGGAGTATCGCCACCGACCGCGGCGAGACCCACTTCGTGCTGAAGGCCGAGGAGGACATCCGCCGGCTCGACGGCGGTGCGCTGCTGATCGCCAGCGCGCATGGGGTGCAGTTCCGCATTCCGGACGTGAAGGCGCTGGACCGCGGCTCGCGCAAGCTGCTGGAGCGCTTCCTGTGAAGCGCAACGGCCCAGTCAAGGGGCACGCCGTGCCGGCGATTTCCACAGGGGCGAAGCCAGGGACGCCGAGCGTGACATCTGCCCGGGTCAAGCATCTACTCGGCGACTGAATCCGATATCCAGCTCATGCACCGCACCGCACTCGTCCTCTTCTCCGGTGGCCAGGACTCCACCACCTGCCTCGCCGATGCCCTCGCCAAGTACGAGCGCGTCGAAACCATCGGCTTCGACTACGGCCAGCGCCACCGGGTCGAGCTCGACGCGCGGCTCGCGGTGCTGGCGCGCCTGCGCGAGCGCTTCCCGCAATGGGCGCCGCGGCTGGGCGACGACCACCTGCTGTCGGTCGACGTGCTGGGCCAGGTCAGCGCCTCCTCGCTGACGCAGGACATCGCCTTCGAGATGCAGGCCAACGGCTTGCCCAACACCTTCGTGCCGGGCCGCAACCTGATGTTCCTGACGCTGGCCGGCGCGCTCGCCTACCGGCGCGGCCTGGAGGTGATCGTCACCGGCGTCTGCGAGACCGACTTCTCGGGCTATCCCGATTGCCGCGACGACACCATGAAAGCCATGCAGGTCGCGCTCACGCTGGGCATGGACCGGCGCTTCGTGATCGAGACGCCGCTGATGTGGATCGACAAGGCCGCGACCTGGGCCCTTGCGCACCGGCTCGGCGGCGCTGCCCTGGTCGACTTGATCGTGGAGGACACCCACACCTGCTACCTGGGCGACCGCACGCAGCGCCACGCCTGGGGCTACGGCTGCGGCAGCTGCCCGGCCTGCGAATTGCGGGCGCGGGGCTGGGAGCGCTACGTGGCCTCGACCCTGTAGCGCGCGTCCGCGCCTTCGGCTTGCGGAACCAGCGTCCAGCGGCGCTGGTGGTGGTCGCCGACCGAGGGCCGGTGCGCGATCGACACCATCGCCCCGCCCGCGGCATGGACCATCGCGGCCAGCCGCTTGTAGAGCGTGTTCTCGCTGTCGGCATCGAGCGCGCTGGTGGCCTCGTCGGCGAACAGCCAGGCCGGCTTGCGCAGCAGCACGCGGGCGATCGCCAGGCGCTGCTGTTCGCCGCCCGAGAGCTTCTGGCTCCAGGCATCGCGGTCGTCGAGCCGAGCCGCAAGGTCGGGCAGCAGTGCATCGTTCAGAGCCTGCACCAGCTGCGCGTCGGTGAACTTCCCGGCCGGTTGCGGATAGGCCAGCGCATCGCGCAGCCGGCCGTCCGGCACATAGGGCCGCTGCGGGATGAACATGGTGTTGTCGGGCATCGAGACCCGGCCCTTCGCAAACGGCCAGATGCCGGCGAAGGCCCTGAAGAGGGTCGACTTGCCGCTGCCCGAGGGGCCTTGCAGCATCACGGTGTCGCCGGGATGGACGGCGAGCGCGGCCCCGTCGATGAGGCGCGCGCCATCGGGCAGGGTGACGCCGAAGCCATCGGCGCGCAGCCCCTTGGCGTTGTCCGCCGGTGCGCGCTCGAGCGCGCTGGTGGCGCCGGCATTGGCCCGCATCGCGGCCTCGAAGGAGCTCAGCCGGTCGGCGGTGGCGCGCCAGACGGCCACGCGGTCGTAGTTGTCGACGAACCAGCTCAGCGAGTCCTGCACCCGGCCGAAGGCCGAGTTGACCTGCATCAGCTGGCCGAGCTGGATCGCGCCGCTGAAGAAGCGCGGCGCCTGCACGATGAAGGCGAAGATCACCGAGGCCTGGCCGAACGAGGCCGTGAAGGCCACCAGGTTCTTCTGCTTCCTGATCAGCTGCAGGTAGTTCATGAGCACGGCGCCGAAGCGCAGCTGCAGCTGGCCGTGCTCGACCTGCTCGCCGCGGTCGAGCGCGATGGCTTCGCTGTACTCGCGCACCCGCACCAGGTGATGGCGGAAGTCGGCCTCGTAGCGCTGTTGCTGGAAGTTCAGGCCGATCAGCGGGCGGCCGATGTAGTGGGTGATGACCGTGCCGGCCGCGCAGTAGACCAGCGCGATCCAGACCATCGAGCCGGGCACCGAGAAGCTGTGGCCGAGGAGCGTGAAGTCCGCCACGCCGCTGAGGCCCCACAGGATGCCGATGAAGCTCACCAGCGTGACCACCGCATTGAGCAGCCCCATCGACAGCGTCATCGTGTAGTCGGTGAAGAGCTGCATGTCTTCCTGGATGCGCTGGTCGGGGTTGTCCGGCGACAGGCCGTCCTGCTGGCCGTAGCGCGCGAGCTCGAGGCGGTAGAAGGTGCGGTCGGCCATCCAGCGCTGCAGGTAGCTGCGGGTCATCCAGGCGCGCCAGCGCAGCTGCAGCAGCTGGGTCAGGTAGAACTTGAGGATCGCGATCGCGATGAAGCCGGCCGCGATCCAGCAGAAATAGACGATCTCGCGCCAGAAGACCGCCTGGTCCTTGTTCTGCAGCGCGTCGTAGAAGCGCGCGTACCACTGGTTGTTGAGCACCAGCATGTAGACCACGCCGAGGTTGAGCGCCACGATCGCCGCCAGCAGGCCGCGGGCCTTCCATTTCTCCTCGGAATTGAAATAGGGCGCCGCCAGCGCGCCGATGCGGCGCAGGGTGGTCAGCATGCTCTTGGAACCGGTGCTTGCAGTCATGGCGTGGGAGTGGGTTCACGCCTGGGGGCGGCGCGTTGCTTTCATCCTAAACCCACTCGGGCGCGCTTTCTTAAGCGGCGCTGAAATCCGGGGCCGGCTGACAAACGCCTGTCACATCGGCTGCCGATGATTCACGGCTTTCGTGCATCGGCGCGCGCCGCCTTGCATCTGTCCGTCCCGCTCGAGGAAATCCCATGTTGCGTCGCACCTTCCAAACCCTTCTGCCTGCCGTCCTGCTGGGCCTCGGCGCCGGCGCCATCGCGCAGGGCCGCACCGAACTGCTGGTCTACACCGCGCTGGAGGCCGACCAGGTGCAGGCCTACAAGGCCGCCTTCGAGAAGGACAACCCCTCGATCGAACTCAAGTTCGTGCGCGACTCGACCGGCATCGTCACCGCCAAGCTGCTGGCCGAGAAGGCCAATCCGCAGGCCGACGTCGTCTGGGGCCTGGCCGCCACCTCGCTGATGCTGCTCGACAAGGAGGGCATGCTCCAGCCCTACGCGCCCAAGGGCCTCGAAGCCGTCAAGCCGACCATGCGCGACAGCGCCAATCCGCCCAAGTGGGTCGGAATGGACGTCTGGTCGTCCGCCATCTGCTTCAACACCGTCGAGGCGCAGAAGAAGAATCTGCCGAAGCCCACGCGCTGGGCCGATCTGACGAACCCCGTCTACAAAGGCCAGATCACGATGCCGAACCCGGCCGCTTCGGGCACCGGCTACCTCATGGTCTCGGGCTGGATCCAGATGATGGGCGAGCCCAAGGCGTGGCAGTACATGGACGCGCTGCACCAGAACATCGGCATCTACAGCCAGTCGGGCAGCAAGCCCTGCCGCCAGGCCGGCGCTGGCGAGTTCGCGCTCGGCATGTCCTTCGAATACCGCGCCAACAAGACCAAGCGCGACGGCGCGCCGATCGACATCGTGCTGCCCACGGAAGGCCTGGGCTGGGACATGGAGGCCACCGGCATCATGAAGACGACCAGGAAGCCCGACGCCGCGAAGGCGCTGGCCGACTGGGCCGTGACGAAACAGGCCAACGAGCTCTACGCGAAGAACTTCGCGGTGCTCGCGCTGCCGGGCATCCAGGAGAAGCTGGAATTCGTGCCGGGCGACGTCGAGAAGCTGCTGGCCAAGAACGACTTCGACTGGGCCGCCGCCAACCGCGACCGCATCCTGGCCGAATGGTCGAAGCGCTACGAATCGAAGTCGGAAAAGAAGGCGCCGCCGCAGTAAGGCCTCCCGCATGACCGCCTACCTCTCCCTGCGCGGCATCGGCAAGTCCTTCGGTGCCAGCCGCGTGCTCGACGGCATCGACCTCGACGTCGAGGCCGGCGAGTTCGTCTGCCTGCTCGGACCCTCGGGCTGCGGCAAGACGACGCTGCTGCGCATCGTCTGCGGCATCGAGCGTGCGGACCGCGGCCGGCTGCTGCTGAACGGCCAGGACATCGCGGGCCTGCCGCCCGCTGCGCGCGGCTTCGGCGTGGTGTTCCAGTCCTATGCCTTGTTCCCGAATCTCACGGCGGCGCAGAACATCGCCTACGGTTTGCATCCCACGGGTGCGCTGGCGCGCGAGATGGCCAGGCGTTCGCGCGAGATGCTCGACCTGGTCGGCCTCGCCGCCCATGCCGACAAGTACCCGGTGCAGCTGTCGGGCGGCCAGCAGCAGCGCGTGGCACTGGCCCGCGCGCTGGCGCCCAATCCGCGCCTCCTGCTGCTCGACGAGCCCCTGTCCGCGCTCGACGCGCAGGTGCGCGCCAGCCTGCGCAGCGAAATCCGTGCGCTGCAGAAGCGGCTCGGCATCGTGACGATCATGGTCACGCACGACCAGGAGGAAGCGCTGTCGATGGCCGACCGCGTGGTGCTGATGCACGACGGCCGCATCGAGCAGGCCGGCACGCCCGGCGAGCTCTACCACCGGCCGCGCACCCGCTTCGTCGCCGGCTTTGTCGGCCGCATGAACATGCTGCCGGCCACCGTGCTGGCGGGCGACCGGGTGCGGGTGCGCGACAGCGAGCTGCATTGCGCGCCCGGTGCGCTGCAGGTGGGCGCGCAAGCGACGGTCGGCATCCGGCCCGAGCAGGTGGTCGTGCGGCGCTTCGGCGACGCGGTGGGTGCCAACAGCTTCGCCGCCCGCCTGCTCGACACCGAGTTCCTCGGCCACCGCACGGCCGCACGGCTGGCCTGCGAGCCGCTCGGCATCGAGATCGAGGCCGAACTGCCGCCCGAGCACCGGGTCGCCGAAGCACTGGCGCCCAGCAGCATGGTGCACATCGAGCTGCCGCAGCACGCGCTGTCGGTGCTGGCGCGTTGAAGGGCCTCGACCGCGAACGCTGGCTGACCGGGGCCGGCGTCTGGCTGGCGCTCGCGACGCTGCTCGTGATCGTCGCGCTGCCGGTGGCGGCGCTGGTGGGACAGAGCTTCTTCGACCGCGCCGGCGCCTTCGTCGGGCTGGCCAACTTCGCGCGCTATCTCGACAATCCGGCACTGGTGCAGTCGGCCTTCAACAGCGTCTGGCTGGCCGCGCTGAGCGCCGTGATCTGCACCGCCGTCGCCTATGTCTACGCCTACGGGCTCACGCTCTCGTGCATGCGCGGCAAGGGCCTGCTGCGCGCCATTGCGCTGCTGCCGCTGCTGGCGCCTTCACTGCTGCCGGCGATCAGCCTGATCTACCTGTTCGGCAACCAGGGCGTGTTCAAGGACTGGCTCGGGGGCGTCTCGATCTACGGGCCGCTGGGCATCGTGCTGGGCTCGGTCTTCTGGACCTTGCCGCATGCGCTGCTGATCCTGACCACCGCGATGGCAACTTCGGACGGCCGGTTGTACGAGGCGGCCCAGACGCTCGGTGCTTCGCGCTGGCGCATCTTCCGCACCGTGACCCTGCCGGCCTCGCGCTACGGACTCATCGTGGCCTGCATGGTGGTCTTCGTGCTGGTCGTCACCGACTTCGGCGTGCCCAAGGTGGTGGGCGGCCAGACCGGCGTCCTGGCCACCGATATCTACAAGCAGGTGGTCGGCCAGCAGAACTTCCAGATCGGCGCCGTGGTCGGCTTCGTGTTGCTGATCCCGGCCGTGCTGTCCTTCGGGGTCGAACGCCGCATGCGGCGGCGGCAGGCGGCCGCGATGTCGGCGCGCGCGACGCCGCACCGTCCCGAACCGGCGCCGCTGCGCGATCGCTTGCTGTTCGCCGCCTGCCTGCTGGTGGCCGCCGGGATCGTCCTGATGATCGGGATGGCGGTGTTCGCATCGCTCGCCACCTACTGGCCCTACCGGCTCGCGCCCTCGCTCAAGAACTACGACTTCGGCAACATGGACGGCGGCGGCTGGGGCAGCTATGTCAACTCGCTGAAACTGGGCCTGGGCGCCGCGGCGGCCGGCGCCGTCGCCACCTTCCTCTCGGCCTACCTGGTCGAGAAGCCGCGCCGCTTCGGCCTGCTGCGCGAGGCGCTCAACCTGCTGGCCAACCTGCCGCTCGCGGTGCCCGGCCTGGTGCTGGGCGTGGGCTACATCTTTTTCTTCAACGCACCGTCCAATCCGCTCAGGGGGATCTATGGCGGGATGGCGATCCTGATCGTCTGCACCGTGGCGCACTTCTTCTCGGTGGCGCACCTCGCCTCGCTCACGGCGCTGCGCCAACTCGACCATGAGTACGAGCGGGTTGCGGAGTCGATGGGCGTGCCCTTCTGGCGCACGCTGTGGCGGGTGCACCTGCCGGTGGCGCTGCCGACGGTGCTGCAGGTCGGCGGCTACTTCTTCGTCAATGCGATGACGACCGTCTCGGCGGTGGTGTTCCTGTATTCGCCGCAGACCACGCTGGCCGCGATCGCGGTGCTGAACATGGACGACGCGGGCGACGTGGCGCCGGCCGCGGCCATGGCTTCGCTGATCATGCTCACGGCGGCGGTCGGCCGCGGCCTGTTCGCGCTCGCCGGCCGCGCGGTGCTGGCGCGGACCCAGGGCTGGCGCAGCCGCTAGAGCCGATGGAAGTCAGCGCGGATTGCTGATGCCGCTGGCCACGTGCCCCGAGGGCACATGGCGCGCTGCCGCATCGACATGGCCGGTCTGGTCGTCGAAGAAGAAATCGGGCTCGAACTCGCGCAGGAACTCGCCCTTGGGCAGGCCGCCGAGAAACATCGCCTCGTCGACCTTGATGTTCCAGTTCATCAGCGTGCGGATCGCGCGCTCGTGCGCTGGCGCGCTGCGCGCCGTGACCAGCGCGGTGCGGATGCGCATCTCGGGGCTGCTGGCCTGCTGCAGCCGGTGCAGCGCCGCCAGCAGCGGCTTGAACGGCCCTTCGGGCAGCGGCAGCCCGGCCTTGGAGGACTCATGCTGCTGGAAGGCGTCGAGCCCCTCGGCCTGGAAGACGCGCTCGGCCTCGTCGCTGAACAGCACCGCATCGCCGTCGAAGGCGATGCGCACTTCGTTCGGATAGGCGTTGCTCGCATGCACCGACTCGACCAGCACGCGGGCCGCGGGAAAGCCGGCGACCAACGCCTCGCGAACGTCATCGGCGTTGACCGAGAGGAAGAGGTGGGCGCGCAGCGGCCGCAGGTAGCCGAAGGGCGGCCGGCCCTGCGTGAAGACGCCCCGCTGCAGCGAGATGCCGTTGGCCACGCCCGAGCGGAACACCCGCATGCCCGACACCGGATCGTTGCGCGACAGGATCACGACCTCGACCCGCTGCTGGCCGCCTTCGTTGAAGCGCAGCAGCTTGCGCACCAGCGAATAGGCGATGCCCGGCTGGGCCGGCACGTCGAGCCGCTCGAGCTGCAGCTTCATGTAGCCGGCGTCGTCGCCGGATTCGAAGATGCGGTTTTCTTCCTCGAGGTTGAACAGGGCGCGCGAGGAGATCGCCACCACCAGCTTGTCATCGAGGTTCATGCTCGCCCCCAGGTTGGCTCACTTCGTGTAGCCGCCCACCCCCTGCCGGGGGTGCAGTCGGCGGCCCGGCAAAGCCGGTTCCGCGGCTGCCCACGAACGGCCGCGCTGCGCGCAGCCGGAGAACAGACCAGCGCCAGTATTCCGGCCGACGCAGCCAGGCCCGTTGGTGAAACACCGCGGAACCGGCTTTGCCGGGCCGCTGGTGTTGCCCCCGGCAGGGGGTGGGCGCCCGGACACGAAGTGCCGGGCAACCTGGGGGCGAGCGTCATTTCACGAATTGATTGAGCTGGATGATCGGCATCAGCACCGCGAGCACGATCAGCATCACGACGCCGCCCATCGCCACGATCAAGAGCGGCTCCAGGATGGTCGCCAGGTGCATCGCGCGGCGCTGCACTTCGGCGCCGAGCTGGTTGGCGGCGCGCTGCAGCATCAGCGGCAGCGTGCCGGTCTGCTCGCCGAGTCGCGCGAACATCGAGACGATGCCGGGGAAGCGCTTCTTCTGCGCCAGCGCCGAGGCMAGCGGTGCGCCTTCGCGCACCAGCACCAGCGCGTCGAGCGCATCGGCTCGCATCGCGCTGTTGCTGAGCGTCTCGGAGGCCGCCTGCAGCGCGCGCAGGATCGGCACACCCGCGGTTGCCAGCATCGCCAGCGTGCTCGCGAAGCGCGCTGCGTTGTAGCCGCGCGCCAGCTTGCCGACCAGCGGCAGGTTGAGCCAGGCCGCATCGAAGCGCTCGCGGATGGCGGCGCGTGCGAGCGCCATCCGGGCGCCGATGAAAGCGATGACGACCGCCACCAGCATCAGCCAGCCGTAGTTGCGGACGAAGGCGCTCAGCGCCAGCATCGCGACCGTGAGGATCGGCAGCGCCCGCTTGGTGCCGGCGAAGACGTTGGCCACCTGCGGCACCACGTAGCTGACCAGGAAGACCACGATCACGATCGCCACCAGCGTCACGATCGCCGGATAGAGCGCCGCGCCGACCAGCTTCTGCTGCAGCGCCTGGCGCTGCTCGAGGTCGTCGGCCAGGCGCTCGAGCACCAGGCCCAGGTTGCCGCTCTGCTCGCCGGCGCCGATCACGGCGACGTAGATCGGCGAGAACTCGCGCGGATGCTGCGAGAGCGCACGGCCGAAGGGGGCGCCGGCATTGACTTCGGCGCGCAGCGAGGCCACCAGGTTGCGCTGCGCCACGGTCTCGGCCTCGTCGGTCAGCGCGGTCAGCGCGCGTTCGAGCGACAGGCCCGAGGACACCAGGCCCGCGATCTGCCGCGTCCAGACCGCCAGCGTGGTCGCGTTGAAGATCCGGCCGCCGCCGAGCAGGCGGCGCCAGCTGCGGGTTTCCGGCACGCCGCTCTCGACGCTGCCGACCACCGTCACCGACAGCGGGATCAGCGCCTGCGCGCGCAGCATCCCGCGCGCGCTGCGCGCGGTGTCGGCTTCGAGCACGCCCTTGCGGGCCTGGCCTTGGGAATCGATGGCTTCGAAGGAGTAGGCAGGCATGAGGACCGTCAGAAGAATGAATATGCGAATCCGCATTGTCGACGCTTGGCGAGTCTTTTTTGTCGGGCTGCTTCCCCACRATCCCGCCCGGTTCGTCCAGCCGCGAGGCGCTGTCCGTGGCGCGTGTCGATGTACTAGTGGTTAACACTGGACGCGATCTCATTGACCGGCAGAAAAGGTCGCACTTAGAATTTGCGCACAGGTTCAGATTTCAAGACCATCTGTGAGATGGCTTTGTCGCGCCTGTATGGTTTGCATCGTTCTCTTGCGGATTATTCCAATGGAGACAACTGTGCAACCCAACGCGATCAAGATCCGTGGCATCGACGATGTCATCGCCTACCTGGACTCACGCCAAGGCATCGTAGGCCGAGCTTCCACCATCTGGTGGTTGGCGCTGGGCGGATTGTTCCTCGATGCCTTTTCCAATTCCGCGCTGAGCGCTGGCCTCGGGCCTATGACGCGCGACCTTCATCTCACCGCCGGTCAGGTGGCGTTGATGACTTCGTTCGCCTCCTGGGTGGCCATCGTCTTCAACCCGGTTGGCGGCTGGATGGCGGACCGCTGGGGGCGCATCCGCCCGCTCGTGCTCGCCAAGTTCCTTGCCGTGGTTGGCGCCGTGCTGGTGGTGTTCGCTCCCAGCTTCGAGATGATCCTGGTCGGCCGCTTCTTCGTCGGCGCCGCCTACGGCATCGACTTCGCGATTGCCATGGCCGTGCTAGCGGAATTCACACCCGCAAAGCTGAAGAGCCGGCTCAACACCTGGCAGGGCATGTGGTACGCGGCGGTCTGCACCAATCTCCTTTTGGCGCTGCTGTTCTACTCCTGGGATGTAGGCGATTCGATCTGGCGCTATTCCGTGGCTGCCACTGCAGTTTTTGGCGTCACGATCCTCGCGCTGCAACTCGCGCTGCTGGTCGAGAGCCCCATCTGGCTCGCGCGAAAGGAGCGACTCGACGAAGYCGCGCGCGCCATGAGCCGCATCTACGGCGAGCTTTTCGTAGCCGCGCCGAAGTATGAGCGCATTCCGGTCATCAACCAGGCCCGTCGCGGTGCAGCCAACGTCCTGCTGATCTTTCGCGGCGCCTACCTGCCTCGCACGATCCTCGCGGCGACGGTGCAGATCGGTCAGTCGATCCAGTATTTCGCGGTGGGCTGGTACCTGCCGTTGATCAGCGCAACGCTGTTCGGCAAGGACTTCGCTCAAGCCACCATCGGCGCGCTCGCCTTCAATGTCTTCGGCATCTTCGGCGGCTTCCTGTCGCCATGGATCGGCCGCAAACTGGGCTTGCGCCGCGCTTCGGCCTTTGGATTCGCCATGGTGTTCCTTATGCTGCTGACGCTCGGCCTGTTCCACGGTCGCATGCCGCTGTGGCTGGCCGTGATCGTTCCTTCGCTCTTCATCCTCTTTCATTCGGGCGGTCCTGGCGCGAACGGCAAGAGCCTGTCGTCACTCTCGTTCCGCAGCGAATTGCGCGCGGGAGCCAACGGCATCATCGGCGCGCTGGGCTCAATCGGCGCGGCGCTCGGCTTGCTGGTCTTTCCGCTGTTCCGGGAGAAGTACGGCCTCGAACATACCTTCCTCATTCTCGCGGTCGTGCCGCTGGTCGCAAGCATCATCTGCTTTGCAATCCGCTGGGACCCGACGCGCACCACCATCAACCCGGACAACGAACCCGATGCACCTCAGTTCGACGAGGACAAGCAATCGAATGCCGAATCGCCGCAACTGGCCGCGGGGAGAGTGAACTGATGACGACCATTCAGGATGTGATCCTCTGCATCGACGAGGGCACCTCGGGGACGCGAGCGGCCATCGTCGGACGCGACGGTCACGTCTCATGCCTCGAGTACGCGCCGCTGCGGGTCGACACGCCGCGCTCCGGCGTGGTTGAGCAGGACGCCAACGCGATCCTCGACAAGACCATCGAGGTCTGCCGCGCCACTATCGCGCGTGCCCGATCGGAACGGCAACGCATTGTCGCGCTGGCCATTGCGACGCAGCGTTGTTCGGCCGTGCTCTGGGACACCCGCACCGGCCGCGCACTGGTGCCGGTCATGGTGTGGCAGGACACCCGCTACGTCAGTGAACTGGAGCAGCTTGCACCCGCCTGGGACAAGCTCCTGAAGGAGCAGATCGGCCGGCCGGTCGGGGTGCGTTCGCCCTACCTCTGGGCCACGCACCACATGCGCGAGACCGAGCCGGTTGCCCGCGCCCTCAAGGAGCGCCGCCTCGCCTTCGGAACCGTCGACAGCTGGTTGCTGTGGCACCTCTCGACGCAGCGCGCCTGTGTGACGACGCCGACCAACGTGACCTCCGGCAACGCCTACGTCATGGCCGAACACCGCTACCAGTCGGACTGGATCGATGCGCTCGGCTTTCCTCGAGAGCTGCTTCCCGAACTGCGTGAAGACGCGGATGACTTCGGCCGCACTCGCACCGAGCTGCTCGGCATCGACGTGCCCATCCTCGCTTGTGCCGGCGATCAGCATGCGGGCGCCATCGGCCTGGGCTGCCTCGACCGCGAGCAGGCCATGTGCGTCCACGGCACAGGCAGCTTCGTCGACGTGATCACCGGACCCGTGCTGCCTGTCCATGCAGGCCAGCATGACGGCACCCTCACCATGACAGCGCGGCGTGCGCACGGCGTTTCGCATTTCGCGGTGGAGACCTATGTGGCAACGACCGGCTCCGCGTTGAACTGGGTCTGCGAGAAACTGCAATGGTTCGACAACGCCGAGCAGATCAGCGCCATGGCCGCGACCGTCAGTTCATCTCGCGATGTCACCTTTGTTCCAACGCTGACCGGCCTGCGCGTCCCTGCCATGGAGCCCGGCGCGCGTGCGTCGCTGACTGGCATCTCGATGGCGACCACACGTGCCGAAGTCGCCCGGGCCATCCTCGAAGGCATCGCGCATTCGGTGGCGTCGTGCATCCAATCGAACCAGGCAGTTTCCGGGGTCAAGGTGTCCGAGTTGGTCGTGGGCGGCGGCCTCGCGGGCAGTTCCGCCCTGCTGCAGATACAGGCCGACCTGACCGGCATGCCGGTGCGGCGCATCAAGGAAACCGAGCGGGCCAGCCTGCGCGGCATTGCATTTCTTGCCGGTTCGTCCGGACTTCTGTGGGATTCGCTGCAGGAGGCCCGCGCCACGCTGACCACCGAGGCCGTGTTCGAGCCCGCGATCGAGCCTGAAGAACGCAGCGCTCGGCGCAGCCTGTGGCACGCCCGAGTGGCCTCGGAACTCGCGCACGTCCGAAATTTCAAGAACGCTACAGCTGGAGAGTTACCAAGATGATGGTTCTGCCATCCCTGTGGTCCGGCAAGGACCGGGCCGCGATGACAACCACCGAACCACTGCGGCTGAATCGGCAGGATCAGCTCACACGGCTCGCCGACGAGCACTTCGACATCGTGATCGTCGGCGGCGGCGTGACCGGCGCCTATGCGGCACTGGATGCCAGCTTGCGGGGCTATCGCGTGGCAATGGTCGAGAAGGATGACTTCGCCTTCGGCACCTCGTCGAAGTCCTCGAAGATGGTCCACGGAGGCCTGCGCTACATCGAACAGGGCAATCTGGGCCTGGTGCGCCACTCGTTGCTGGAGCGCCAGCGCCTGCGCCGCAACGCCAGGCACCTGGTGCAGCGCCTGCCGTTTCTCTTTCCTGTCATGGAGCGCGAAGGCGTCTTCGACAAGCGCCTGGCCAAGGCATTCGAGAGCTTGCTGTGGACCTACGACATCGCGGGCGGCTGGCGCGAAGGCATCCTTCACCAGAAGCTGACCAAGGCAGAGGTCCTGTCTCATTGCCCCACCTTCAAGGAAGAGCACCTGACGGGCGGCTTCATGTACTTCGACGCACGGGTGGACGACGCGCGGCTGACATTGAACATCGCGCGAACGGCCGCTTTCCATGGCGCCGTTGTCCTCAATCATTCAAAAGCCGTTGAAATCAGCCGTGATGCCCAAGGCAGGGTCGACGGCGTGATCGTCCAAGCTGATCGCCGCGAGATCCGCGCACGCGCAGGCGTCGTCATCATGGCCACCGGGGTCTGGCTGCGCGACTGGGACGGCCGCAAGAAGAACGACGCGCCAACGATGAACATCCGACCCGCGAAGGGCGTGCACGTGGCCATTCCCTGGTTGAAGATCCGGAATGACTGCACCGTGACCATACCGGTACCAGGCCGCAACCGGCGCGCAACCATCACGCGCTGGGGCAACGTCTCCTACCTCGGCACGACCGATGAAGACTATCAGGGCAATCTCGACGACGTGCACTGCACGCGCGAGGAACTCGACTTCCTGCTTGACGGTGCCCGGTCCGCACTGAAGACCGACCTTCGAGCGGAAGATGTGGTCGGCAGCATCGCCGGGTGCAGGCCGTTGGTCGCGCCGCCGGGCGGGAAGACGCTGGAGATAAAGCGCAACCACGAGATTCGCGTGGCGGCTGACGGCCTCGTGACCATCGTCGGTGGCAAGCTCACCACTTCGCGGCACATGGCCGAGCAGACCATTGATGCAGCCCAGAAAGTGATCGGCAAGCGCAACGCCTGCACGACCAAGTCGGCCTACCTTCTCGGGGCGGCCGGCTACGACGCCCAGGCGATCATGGCTTCGGGCGGCCTTTCGGCGCACCTGGGTGAGCGCTACGGCACCGAAGCACGCTTCGTCACTGACCTTCTTCATGAGGACACGAGCCTGCTCCGCCCCATTGTCGAAGGCCTGCCGTATTGCGAGGCGGAAGTCGTTTATGCGGTGCGGCACGAACTCGCTTGCACCGTCGATGACGTGTTGTCGCGGCGCATCCGTGGGCGGCTGATGGCGCGCGACGCCTCGGGCCGCGCAGCGGAGCGGGTCGGCGAAATCATTCAGGCCGAACTCGGCTTGTCCCCCGCGGACGCGGCGCAACAAGTAGCGAGTTACCGCGCCGCGATCGAGCACGAAAAATCCATTCTTATGGGAGAGAAGTAGATGATCAGCAAAGACGCAATTCAACGCGGCTACAACCGCCGCAACTACGTTGTCGGCGCCCACACGCCGCCGGCCTATGCCAAGACGATCACGGACACGGACGGCCCGCCCGGCTTGCAACGGGCGCCCGTCGCAGTGGCCTCGACGTACATCGATGCGCTCTGCAACGTCGCCGACGAAGTGCTTACCGACACTGGCAGTGTGGTGGTGTGGACGCGGGACTGGTGGGCCGGCTCGATGGTCTCGGAAACCGGAGGCAAGCCCGCGACGCCGCAGGCCGTGATCGTGCGAGTCTCAACCGTCGACCAGATCCAGGCGGTCATGCGCATTGCCAATGCAGCCTCGATTCCCGTCACCGTCTCGGCCGGTCGCAGCAACGTGACAGGCGCGGCGCTGCCGGTACGCGGCGGCATCGTGCTGGACGTGTGCGAGCTGAACAGGTTCATCGGCTTCGACGCCGGGAGTCAGATCGTGGAGGTGGAGGCCGGCATGTTCGGCGATGTCTTCGAGGAACTCATCCAACGCGAGCATGGCATGACGATGGGCCACTGGCCCTCATCCTTCGGCATCAGCACCGTCGGTGGCTGGGTCGCCTGCCGTGGCGCGGGTCAGTTGTCCACTCGTTATGGAAAGATAGAGGACATGGTGTTTGGCATGGACGTGGTGCTCGCCGACGGCAGCCTCGTCACGGTGGGTGGCTACTCGCGAGCGGCTGTGGGCTCTGACCTGCAGCAGCTCTTCATCGGATCAGAAGGCACCCTCGGCGTGATCGTCCGCGTGCGGCTGAAGCTGCATCGCCTGCCGGATTTCGGCCGAGCCATCGCCTACGGCTTCGACAGCTTCGCCATTGGCCTCGAAGCCTGTCGGGAGATCATGCAGCGCGGGGCCAACCCGGCAGCGCTGCGGCTCTATGACGCACTCGAAAGCCGGGTGCAGTTCAATCTCGACGACACGCATGTGCTGCTGATTGCCGACGAGGGCGCACCCGAGATGGTGGATGCGGTCATGGCCATCAGCGAACGCGTCTGCAAGGAGTTGGGCCGCGCGCTCGACGGCCCGGTTATCTTCGAGCGCTGGCTCGACACGCGCTACCTCACAGGCAAGAGCGCCGAGGGTTTCAAGCGCAGCCCCGGCTTCGTGGCCGACACCCTGGAGATGAGTGGCCGCTGGAGCGACCTGCCTGCCATCTATGACGAGGTCGTTGCGGCGATCAACGCGGTGCCCGGCACGCTCGCGGGCTCCGCGCACCAGTCGCACGCCTACGTGGACGGCGCCTGCCTCTACTTCTCGCTACGCGGCGAGGTGGAAGTCGAGAACCGCGCGCGCTGGTATCGTCAGGCTTGGGACGCCGCGAATGCGGTGCTGGTGCGCCACAATGCCGCATTGAGCCATCACCATGGCATCGGTTTGCTGCGGGCTCCATATATGGCTGAATCGCTGGGCAGCGCATTCCATGTTCTCCAGGCCCTCAAACGCACACTCGATCCGAAGAACATCCTGAACCCCGGCAAGCTCGGTCTGAGCGACAAGCTGCCCGATACCGAAGACTGAGTTTCATCGAATGGACCGCTCCCTTGGCGCGCGCCTTGCGCGGCATCCGATCATCGCGACGCTCTATGGGGCGGAGCAGATCGACGCCTTCATCGACAGTGCCACCGAAATCGCCATCGTTGCGAACGTGGAACTGCGCAAGCTGCACGGCGTGGTGGCGGCTATCACTCGTGCCGACAAAATCTGTATCGTGAACATCGACAGTTGCGATGGCATTTCGCAGGACAAGGGCGGCGTGGAGTACTTGGCCGAAATTGGCGCGACCAGCCTGGTTTCCACCCGCATCGCGACCATACAGCGGGCCAACCGGGCGGGTCTTCTCACGATGCAAAAGGTATTTGTCACCGACCGATCGACCTGGCCACGAAGCGTCAAGGCGCTCGCGCAGAGCGATCCGAATCTCGTTCAGCTCATGCCGGCACCGATGCTGTCGCACATTTCCGCCAAGGAGCGCAATGCGCTGCCGCCCATCGTGGCATCGGGTTTCGTCGGCAGCCTGAATGATGTTCGCAGCGCGCTGGCAGCCGGGGCAGTGGCTGTTTCGACGAGCGACGCCGCGATATGGAACCTCGACACCAAGGCCGTCATCGCCGGTTGATTCCGTTTGTGCCTGCGGGCGCTAATCCCTCGTCACGCGAAGCAGCTCGGCGCGCGAGCTGATGCCGGCCTGGACCAGCCGCTCGCCGTCCTCGCGCATCGAGCGCAGTCCGCCGCGCTCGGCGGCCACGAAGAGCTGGCTCTCGGGCGCCCGGTTGTGGATCAGCGACTGCACCGTCTCGTCGGCCACCAGCAGCTCGAAGATGCCGGTGCGCCCCTGGTAGCCGGTGTGGCCGCAGGCGTCGCAGCCCACGGGCTGCGCCTCGTGGCCGGCGGCCGGCGAACACACCGGGCACAGCTTGCGCACCAGCCGCTGGGCCAGCACGCCGAGCAGCGAGGAGCTCAGCAGGAAGGGCTCGACGCCCATGTCGGTCAGCCGCGTCACGGCGCTGACCGAGTCGTTGGTGTGCAGCGTGGCCAGCACCAGGTGGCCGGTGAGCGACGCCTGGATCGCGATCTGCGCGGTCTCGAAGTCGCGGATCTCGCCGATCATGATGACGTCCGGGTCTTGCCGCAGGATCGCGCGCAGCGCCTTGGCGAAGGTCAGGTCGATCTTGGCGTTGACCTGGGTCTGGCCGACCCCCGGCAGTTCGTACTCGATCGGGTCCTCGACCGTCATGATGTTGCTGCTGCTGGCATCGAGCCGGCTCAGCGCGGCATACAGCGTGGTGGTCTTGCCCGAGCCGGTCGGGCCGGTCACCAGGATGATCCCGTGCGGCTGGCCGATCAGCTGCTCGAAGCGCGCCAGCGTGTCGCCCTGCATGCCGACCGATTCGAGCGTGAGCTTGCTCTCGGACTTGTCGAGCAGCCGCAGCACGGCGCGTTCGCCATGCGCCGAGGGCAGGGTCGAGACCCGGACGTCGACCGCGCGGGTGCCGATGCGCAGGCTGATGCGCCCGTCCTGCGGCAGCCGCTTCTCGGCGATGTCGAGATCGGCCATGATCTTCAGCCGCGAGATCAGCGCCGCGTGCAGTGCGCGGTTCGGCTGCACCACTTCGCGCAGCGTGCCGTCGATCCGGAAGCGCACCGAGGAGGTCCGCTCGTAGGGTTCGATGTGGATGTCGCTGGCGCCGTCGCGCGCCGCCTGCGTCAGCAGGGCGTTGAGCATGCGGATGATCGGCGCATCGCCGGCCGACTCGAGCAGGTCCTCGACCGCGGGCAGCTCCTGCATCATGCGCGAGAGATCGGCATCGCCCTGGACTTCGCTGACCACCGCGGCGGCGTTCGATTCGCCTTTCGCGTAGGCCGCGCTGATGCGTTGCGCGAGCTGCTCGGGCGCCAGCGGCTCGAAGGTCTTCACCGGGAACTTGCGCAGCACCTCGCCCAGGCCGCTGCGCGGCGGCACCTTCGGCATGCAGAGCGTGAGGCTGCCGTCGTCGGCCTCTTCCAGCAGCAGTTGCTGGCTGCGGGCGAAGGCGTAGGGAAGGGGATAGCGCACGGCCGGAACCTAGGGCAGCTCGCGCGTCGTCGACGGATCGGCGGTCGGCGGCAGCGCGCCCTTCAGGGGCGCCGGGCGCAGCGCGCGCGTGTCGCTCGGCGTCAGCGGCGGCGGCACCAGGCGCGTGCCCTCGCCGCGGGCGGCGGCGGCCGCCGGCGTCAGCGGTGGCAGCGGCGGCAGCACGCCGGAGTCTTCCACGCCGCGCAGGAAGATGTTCTTGTCCGGCTGCGACGTCTGCTGCAGGCCGCGGATCGCGTCGTAGCGGTCGAAAGCCAGCTGGTCGCTGGTGGCGGTGTCGCGCACCACCACCGGGCGCAGGAACACCATCAGGTTGGTCTTCTTGCGCGAGCGGGTCTCGCTCTTGAACAGATTGCCGATGATCGGGATGTCGCCGGCCAGCGGGATCTTCTCGATCGCGTTGGAGTACTCGTCCTGCAGCAGGCCGCCCAGCACGATGATGCTGCCGTCCTCGACCTGCACGTTCGACTCGATGCTGCGCTTGTTGGTGGTCGGGCCGTTGACATTGTTGACGGTGCTGGCCTGGATGGTCGAAACCTCCTGGAACACCTGCAGCCTGACGCTGTTGTTCTCGTTGATCTGCGGCCGCACGCGCAGCGTCAGGCCGACGTCCTTGCGCTCGATGGTCTGGAACGGATTGACCGAGCCGCTGGCCGCGCCGGTGTTGGTGAACTGGCCGGTCAGGAAGGGCACGTTCTGGCCGATCACGATCTTGGCTTCCTCGTTGTCGAGCGTCAGCAGGTTGGGCGTCGACAGCACGTTGCCCTCGGCATTGTTCTCGAGGAAGCGGGCCAGGAAGCTCAGGATGTACTGGCCGCCGTAGTTGCGGCCGATGCCGAAGTTGAAGCCGGTCGAGGGCCGGGTCGCGGTGTTGCCGGTGGCGAGGCCCACCGCCAGGTCGATGATGTTGGCGCCGGCCAGGTTCGAGTTGGTGCCGAGCGCGGCCACGTTGCGGTCGCCGCTGTTGCCGATGCCTGTCTGCCACTGGATGCCGAACTCGGCCGCCTTGTCGGCATTGACCTCGACGATCAGGCTCTCGACCATCACCTGCGCGCGCTTGCCGTCGAGCCGGTCGATCACGGCCCGCATCTGCCGGTATTGCGGTTCGGGCGCGGTGATGATCAGCGAGTTGGTCGATGGGTCGGCCTGGATCTGGCCCCCCGTGGACGGTGTGTTGGCGCTGCTGAGCGGCGTGGTCGCGGCCGTGCTGCCCTGCTGCTGGGGGTTCTGCAATGCTGCCGCCTGCAGGTTGGCCTGCGTGCCTTGGGTCGTCGTGCCGGTGCCGGTGCCGGTGCCGCCGCGCGCTTCGGCCGACATGGCCGCCCGCAGCGTGGTCGCCAGTTTCACCGCATCGGCGTTCTTGAGGTAGACCACGTAGACGTTGCCGGCCGCGCCGTTGGCGCTTTCCAGCGGGGCCCGGTCGAGCTTGGCCACCAGCGTGCGCACCAGCTGGGCCCGCGCCGGATTGGCTGCGCGCAGGATGATCGCGTTGCCGCGCGGCTCGGCCAAGAGCGTGGTGCGGAAGGAGGAATCGACCTGCCCCGGCGCCGCCGCGCCGGTCGCCGTGCTGCCGCCTTCGAGCAGCCGCGTCACCAGGGGCACCATGTCGGTGGCCACCGAATGCTGCAATGGAATGACCTCGATGTCGGAGGCGTTCGGGATGTCGAGCGCGGCCACGATGCGGGCCAGCCGCCGCATGTTCTCGGCGTAGTCGGTGATCACCAGCGAGTTGTTGCCGGGATTCACGTTGATCGTGTTGTTGGGCGCGATCAGCGGCCGCAGCACCGGCAGCAGGTTGTTGGCCGACTCGTAGTTGAGCTTGAAGATCTGCGTGACGATCTGGTTGCCGCTGAGGCTGGAGGTGGTCGGCGTCGACGTGGTCACGGTGTTGCTCTGCAGCTTGGCGTCGGCTTCGGGCACCACCTTGTAGAGGCCTTCGGACTGGACGATCGCGAAGCCCTGCAGGCGCAGCGCGGCGGCGAACTGGTTGAACGCCGCGGCCGGCTCGATCGCCCGGTCGGTCTGCAGCGTGATGGTGCCCTTGACGCGTGGGTCGACCACCACGTCGCGGCCGGTCACCACCGCCATGGTCCGCGCCACCGATTCGATTTCGGCGTTGCTGAAGTTCAGGGTGATCGGTTCGCCCCGGCGCAGCGCCTCCTGGGCGAAGGCGGAAGGAATGCAGGCCGCGATCAGCATCTGCGCTGCGAGCGCGATGGTGCCGAGGCGCATGCCGGCGGAAGACGTTGGCTTGTTCATGGTCAACCCAGTGTGATGAGCGAGCGCGCGCCGTCGCGTCGCCCGATGATATTCAACAAGTTCGAGAGCGCGGCTTCGCGTCCCGGCGCGGCGCTGGCCTCGCCGTCGAAGCGCATCGCCGTGCCGTTCCAGCGTCCGCTGCCGCTCAGTTGCAGGGCCCCTTCGCGGGTGGTCACGAGCACCGAGGGCACCGGCCCGCCCTCGAGCGCGATGCGGTAGCTGCCCATCGGCTTGAGGGTCGACAGGCTGGATGAGATGTCGGTGGCGTCCAGCGTCGCGCGTCCGGAGATTGTCAGCTTGGGGCCGCTCGAGCGCAGCACCAGGGCCTGCATCGACAGGTCGAGCACGCCTTCGAGCTTGAGCGTGTTCCAGGGGGCGCCGAAGCCGGCCAGCAGGGCCGCCGGCCAGCGGGACTGGCCGTCGCGCCATGCCAGCTCGAGGCCGTCCGCCCGCGGGCGGCCCATGAGCTCGAGCGGCTTCGCCGCACAGCAGGGGACGTCGAGCACCGCCGTGACGCCGTCCCAGCGTGGCCGCAGCGTCCAGCCCAGCTGCCCCGGCAGCGAGATCGACTCGGCGCCGCCGGCGCCGCTTGCGAACACGACGCCGGCAGTGCCGTTCCAGACCGTGCCGCGCGCGTTGACCAGCTGCAGGTGGCCATCGCTCCATTGCGCGAGACCGGCAGCGAGCCAGCGTGCCGGCGCGAAGGCGGCCAGCGCGAAGACGATGCCGATCAGCGCGCCGAGCAGGGCCCAGGGCCAGCCGGAGCCGGACGCGGAGCGGGGGGAGGTCTTCGACAGGGCCATGGGGCGCTCAGCGGGCCGGCAGGCCCATGACCAGCGTGCCGTCCCAGCGCACCCGGGGCGGTCCGGAAGCGGCGCCGGGTGGGGCGGCGCCAGTCTGTTGCGTGCTGCGTGTCAGGTGCACCTCGCGCGGCACGGCGCGGGCATTGCTGCGCGCCTGCGTGAAGAGTTCGGCGAGGGCGTCGGCCGGGGCGGCGCGCAAGGCGATCGTGACGTTCTCGCCGGCACCGGCGCCTTGAAGCTGCGCGTTCGCCCCGAGGTTCTGGCGCACCGAGGCTTCGAGGGCGCGCATCGCGTCGTCGCGATTGGCGCGCGGCTGCGACTGCAGGGCCTTGGCCTGGCGCTGCAGCGCGGTCATCTGCTGCAACTGGGCGTCGAGCCGTGCGTGTTCGGCCGGTGCGGCTGCCAGCGTGCCCAGCGCCGGCGCCAGCGCCAGCCACCAGGCGAGCGCCAGGGCGACCAGCGCCGCGGCGATCAGGATCATCCGCTGCTCGCGTGGCTCGAGCTCGGGCCACCAGGCCTGCCAGCGCGCTTCGAGGGATTCGAGCCATTTCATCGCAAGGCCTCCGCTTGCACCAGGAGCAGGTCGCCCTCACTGCGCGCAGCATAGCCGCGCGATGACAGCGCGCTCTTCACGGTCGAGAACTCGGACGCCGGCAGGCCGAGCCCCCGCAGCCGCAGCTGGCCGGCGCTGAAATCGATCGCCGTCGGCATGCGGCCCGGTGGCAGGCTGGCAGCCAAGGCGCCGAGCATGGGTTCGAGGTCGGATGCCGCGACCCCTCCCGTGGCCTGCTGAAGGGCCGCGACTTCGCGCGTCATCTGCAGCGGGGCGTCGACCACCAGCTGCACCGAGGGGAAGGTCTGGGTCAGCACCGCGCGCACCGCGCCGCGCTTGGCGTCGAGCGCGCTGCGCTCCTTCCAGGCCCAGGCGTTGAGGCCGATGAGCTGTGCCAGCACCAGCGCCAGCGCGCCCCAGCGAGCGGCTCGCCATCGGGTTCCGCGCCACAACGCGCGCGAGACCGCCGCCAGCTTCTTGCCGGCGCGGGCGCGGCCGGTCGACGCCAGGTCGAACTGCGCCAGGTCCCAGGGCGAACGGCTGGCCTGCAGCCATCGCGCGGCCGGCTTGATGATCGGCACCCGCCGTCCGAGCACGCTTTCGGCCAGTTCGGCGACCGCTGGCTCGGCCAGGGCGTTGGTGTCGGCGGCCAGCGGACCGGCCAGCGCGAGGCCGGAGGGATCGAGCGGCAGCGTGGCGACGCCTTCGGTGCCGCAGACCACGCACAGCGCTGCATCCGGTTCGCCGATCGCGAACACCATCGGCGGCGCGCCGGCCGGCTGGGGAGCGAACTCGGGAACGATCCGCGTGACGCGGCGGCCTGCGGCCTCCAGCGCCTGCACGGCGCTGCGCAGCCAGATGCGGTTGCAGGCCGCCACCCACACCGGCACGGCGACGCGAGCGCCGGGCTCGAGCGCGAAGTGGAGCGATTCGGGATCGTCGAGCAGCCGGTCTTCGAGCAGGCCGTTGAGCACCGAGCGCAGCCGTGCGGCGCCGCTCATGCTGCCCTGGGGCAGGGTGACCTGGTGCCACGAGAGCGCCGCCGCCGGCACCCCGAGGATGACTTCGTCGCTGCTGGGCAACAGGGCCGGCGCCGCGCTGCCCTGCGAACGCAGCTTGCGTCCGTCGCTCGACCAGACCGCCCAGCCGTACTCGGCAGCGGCTGTACCGGAGGAGAGAGGAATGGTTACAAGCAGCAGGGCCATGAAAAGAAGTAAAGGGTCGCTATTGTAGGAGACAGAGGTGTCGAGATGCTACAAATTTGATAGCATCTCACATAGGTACAACGGGCGCTGCGCTTATTTTTGACCCAATCGGGGCGAGGTGGGTGCCGCATCAGGATCTGGGCGGCGGCATCGTGGTGCCGGCGCCACGTTCTCGCCACACGATCCGGACATCGATGCCGTTGCGATGAAGCAGGGTTTGTTCCTCGACCCAGGTTCGGTCGATGCGCAGCCGCGCCCGGACTTCGAAGTAGTTGGTCGACACGCTGTGCTGCGCCGGCACCAGCTGCGCCGTGCCTTGCTGGATCAGCGCGCCGGCCTGGGCCAGATCCTTGAAATAGCCCTGGGCGCGCGCCGTGACCAGGCGCTTGGCGCCCGCCAGGTCCAGCTTGGGCGTGCTCGCGAAGATGGCTTCGGCGCTCGCGGTGTTGATGTTCAGCTGCGTGCGCGTCGGCAGCACCGTGACATAGGGTTCCAGCGCCGCCACCGTCGAGGGCGACAGGCCGAGCCAGACCAGCTGCGCCGTGCGCTGCGGCACCAGTGGTCCGGCGCTGCTGGCGGTGCTCGTCGGGGTGGCTTGCGGGGTGGCGGTGCCGCCGCTGGCGCTCGTCGTTGCCGAGGAATCGGCCGGCGCGCTGGCGCCGGCCGGCAGCGCGCGTTGCAGGTTGGCCGTCAGCAGCGACAGTTCCTCGGCCGGCAGCCCCAGCAGCTGGAACAGCTTGCTGAAGGCTTCCACCGATGCCGCGACGGGCTTGCCGCCCTCCACCAGGTTCAGGGCGTTGAGCTTCGACTGCGCATCGATGATGCGACCGGACAGGAAGGCCTCGGGCAGCCCTTCCAGCGCGTCGCTGGCGATGTTCTTGTCGGCCGCCAGGAAGGTGGTCAGCTTGGCTTCCTCGAGCGGCACCGCCCAGGGTTCGGCCAGGTGGTCGGCGCCGCTGCCGCTGCCGGCGGCACGGGCGTCCTCGCGCAGAATCAGCCGCGACCAGTCGAGCGCGCCGATCAGCACCCAGCCGGCCTGCGACCGCGCCCGTTCGGCGGCCTCGATCTCGGCCGAGCGCCATTGCTGCCAGAGCGCGGCCGCCGCGAAGGTCGCGACCAGCGTAACGGTCAGCATCGCCGTCAGCAGCGCTGCACCGAACTGACCCCCACGCTTCCCCACTGCGTGTGGGTCGCTGCCCCCCGGGGGGGCCGCAGGCCGCCTTGGGGCGGCCCGGCGCCGGCCTGGGCCCCCACGCTTCCCTACTGCGTGTGGGTCGCTGCCCCCCGGGGGGGCCGCAGGCCGCTTTGGGGCGGCCCGGCGCCGGCCTGGATTGCCCCCACGCTCCCCCACTGCGTGTGGGTCGCTGCCCCCCGGGGGGGGCGCAGGCCGCCTTGGGGCGGCCCGGCGCCGGCCTGAGCCCCCACGCTCCCCCAC
>NZ_JBFUCJ010000017.1:0-73998 GCF_056405295.1 Variovorax sp. P1_H2
CTGTTGCAAGAGGGCAGCTGTTGCAAGAGGGCAGCGAGCTCTTTGGCGGACGCTGCGAAGTGTTCTACAACGGTTCGGTGGCGGCGCCGAGATGATTTCGCGCGAGGGCGCACCGCCCGACGCTCGATGGCGCTACGTGCATCAGCGGACGGCCATAAGCTGCAGCGTAGCGGCAATGGGCGAAGGAGCGCTCGCCGTCCAGCGCAATCGCTCCGATGGCGCCGCGAGGTAGTCCTGGGTTGCGAACGGGCCCGAGCTGGCGCCCAGCGAGGCGCGCAGGTAGTCGGGCCCTTCGGCCTCGATGCGCAGCAAGTACTCCATGCGATAGACCATGCCCGGTGCGACATTGCGCTTGGGGCCGACGGTGAAAGGTCAACCGCCCGGCACCGAGCCGGGCAAGACGTACCTCAACGCTTCTGGCCAGGTTGCTGCTGAGTGCCTTGACCTGGCTGCTGACCGGTCTGCTGCTTACCCGGGTCTTGCTGTTGCTGCCCTGGGCTACTCGGGCTGCCTTGCCCCGGTTGCGGCTTTCCCGGATCCTGCTGCTGCTGGCCTGGGTTGCTCGGCTGATTGCCGGTTTGATTCGGGTTGTTTTGACCTGATTGGTTTGCCATATGAATGCCTCTTAAGTCATCGGAGCAATGGCGCTCCGGAGTTCAAAGTAGGCACCCGTTGGGCGCGCAGCCRTAGTCACGCATCCAGTCGGTTCGTAGGACAAATTTCGTATGACCGAGATCGCCTTGTCGAAAGAGGCCCTCGCAACCTATCGCGAATCTGATCTGACCGGCATCTTGAGTTTGAATCAAGAACCAGGACCGGTTGAATCCGCAACCAACAGCGGAAGTTCGTCACGGTCCTCCAGTTTTCCTTCAAGCGCTTCGCTCTCTGGCCAGAGTTGCCCCAAAAATCGTGAGCTACGTCTACGACCGGGCCAGGAACTGACCTTCGACTTTTGGGTTCATTCACCCCATAAGGCGGGGCTTCGCTAGCGCGACGCGTAGGTCAAGCGCTCATTTGAACGGAATGCTGACCGGGAGAGGGATGGCTCCTCCTCGCTAGTCAAGCGTCCTGCGCGGAAGCTTGATGGTGAAGACACACCCAGTGCCAGGTGCGTCCCGAACGGACAAGACGCCTCCGTCAGCCTCAACGTTCCGTGCACGGTTCGTTGTCCCTGAGAAATCCTGCCACGACGACGGGAAGGCAACTGGTGCTGTCCGCAATAGAGCAGGGCCAGTCGCCTGATTTCGCCGGTTTTCCTGATCCTCTGCCAAGCAGCAGTTGCCTGCTTGTCGTCGGCATCACCGGAACCGCGAAGACAACCATCTTGCTTCACGCGCTCCGGCTTCTTGGGCCGCAGGTGCGTCCGCTTGGTGAGTGCAAGGAAGCGGGATTCCTAGCGGCAACTCACTTGGTGTATTTGATCGTCCCCATGAGCCACGACGGAAGTCGAAGTGGATTTGTGACAAACATTCTCCTGGCAATCGATCGTGCGCTCGGCTCCAGCGTCCCAGGTCATGGGCCCAGTCGAACCGTCCAGTATTTGGCTCAGCGTCGGCACCGGAGCTCTACAGTTCAACGAAGAGCAACTTCGACGCTGGCACGGTAAGAGGGTCACCGTTCAAGGAACGCTGTATGGACCGCACCCGGACCTAGGTGGATGCGGTCATCTTTCAGGCCAGGAGCGGTCATACGCGACCGGCTGTTATGGAGTTCCTTGCATCTGACCGTCCGCGCTCGCCTATCGCGTCTTCTGGAGGCGCAACGCCTCGACCACCAGCATCAAAGCCTGTGAAGCACGACGCGTCGCGTAGTAGAGGTGGTAACCGGGGTAGGTAATCGTCCACCGGTTCAGCGTCGTCACGAGCCGTCCAGCCTTGATGTGCTCGTCGACAAGATCTTGTGGCAGCCAAGCCAACCCGTGTCCGGCAAGTACAGCCTCAACGATCAGTTCGTTCTGGTTGAAGACGAGCCGTCCCTTCACATGCGCGTTGACCGTCCGTGCGCCATGCTTGAACTCCCACGGCAGCAGGCCGCCGTGGGTCGGCAAGCGAAGCCCGATGCAGTCGTGCTCGGTCAGGTCTTGCGGCGTCGACGGCTGCGGATAGCGACCGAAGTAGGCAGGGCTGCCGACAACCACGATACGCATGTCCGGCGCAACGCGGACGGCAATCATGTTCTTGGCCACGTCGTCGCCGAGGCGGATGCCGATGTCGAAACGTTCGCCAACGATGTCGGCGAACCGGTTGTCGCTGCTGATCTCCAGTCTGATCTCGGGATACTTGGACAGCCAGGGCAACAGCCTCGGCCAGATCAAGGTCCGCACCGCGTGCTCGGTCGCCGTGAGGCGGACCGTGCCGATCGGCTTGCCGCGCATCTCGCCGAGTGTCGCCAGCTCGGCTTCGATTTCGCCCAGCCGCGGTTCGACCGTTCGGTAAAGCCTTTCGCCTGCCTCGGTCGGGGCCACGCTGCGCGTGGTGCGATTGAGGAGCTTCAGGTCGAGCCGCTTTTCCAGCGTGCGGACCGTCTGGCTGAGCGCCGACTGCGTGACGCCAAGCTTGGCGGCGGCGCGGGTGAAGCTCCCCTCGCGGACGACGGCCGCGAACGCCGCGAGGTCATCGAATCGTCCCATTAATTAAGCCTGCTAATGATTGAATGTCAATTTAGCAGTCTAGTCTTTCAATGCCAAGGCGCCTAGATTCCATGAAGCCGCAACACAAACATGGAACGCCTCATGAAAACCCGCCAACTTGGCCGCCATGGTCCCACCGTCTCGGCACTCGGCCTCGGCTGCATGGGCCTGAGTTTCGGGCTCGGCCCCGCCTCCGACAAATCCGAGGGCATCGCCGTGATCCGCGGCGCGTTCGAGCGTGGCATGACCTTCTTCGACACCGCGGAAGGTTACGGCCCGTTCACGAACGAACTGCTCGTCGGTGAAGCGATCGAGCCGATCCGCGATCAGGTCGTCATCGCCACCAAGTTCGGGTTCAAGCTCGACGACAGCGGCCAGATGGTCCGGCTGGACAGCCGCCCCGAGCACATCCGCGGCGTGGTCGAAGCCTCGCTGAAGCGCCTGCGCACCGACCGCATCGATCTGTTGTACCAGCACCGCGTCGACCCGGCCGTGCCGATCGAGGACGTCGCCGGCGCGGTCCAGCAGTTGATCGGCGAAGGCAAGGTCAAGCACTTCGGCCTCTCCGAGGCGAGCGCGAAGACGATTCGCCGCGCGCATGCCGTTCAGCCCGTCGCGGCCATCCAGAACCACTACTCGCTGTGGATGCGCGAACCGGAAATCGAACTGCTCGCGCTCTGCGAAGAACTCGGCATCGGCTTCGTCTCGTGGGGCCCGCTCGGCCAGGGCTTCCTGACCGGCCGTATCACGCCGGACACCAAGTTCGACGACGCGACCGACTTGCGCGCGACCTTTCCGCGCTTCACGCCCGAGGCGCTGAAGGCCAACTTCGCGATCGTCGACTTCCTGCGCGCGATGGCGGCTCGCAAGAACGCCTCGCCGGCCCAAATCGCGCTCGCCTGGCTGCTGGCCCAACGGCCTTGGGTCGTGCCAATCCCGGGCGCGACCACGATGGAGCACCTCGACGACAACCTGCCGGCCGCCGAACTCGTGCTGTCGGCCGACGATCTGCGCCAGATCGACGAAGCGTTCGCCGCCATCGACGTGAAAGGCGCGCCGCTCTCGGAAGGCCTCACGGCGATCGCCGACAAGTAGGCGCCGCACATGAGCCTCGGCGCGAGCCGCTGAACGCACGAAATCAACTGAACACAAGGAATCGACATGCAACAACGACAACTCGGCAACAGCGACTTGAAGGTCTCGGCCCTCGGCCTCGGCTGCATGGGCCTGAGCTACGGCTATGGTCCGGCGACCGACACCGCGGACGCGGTCAAGCTGATCCGCGCGGCCTTTGAGCGAGGCATCACGTTCTTCGACACCGCCGAAGCGTATGGCCCGTTCGTCAACGAGACCGTGGTCGGTGAAGCACTCGAACCGATCCGCGACCAGGTCGTGATCGCGACGAAGTTCGGCTTCTGCGAAGGCAGCACCACCCAGGGCCTCGACAGCCGCCCCGAGCGCATCCGGCAGGTGGCCGACGAAGCGCTGAAGCGCCTGCGGACGGACCGCATCGATCTCTTCTACCAGCACCGCGTCGATCCGGCCGTGCCGATCGAGGACGTTGCCGGAACGGTCAAGGACCTCGTGCGCGAGGGCAAGGTCAAGCACTTCGGTCTCTCCGAGGCCGGCGTCGACAGCATTCGCCGCGCCCATGCGGTTCATCCGGTCGCGGCCCTGCAAAGCGAGTATTCATTGTGGTGGCGCGAGCCCGAGAAGGAGATCCTCCCGCTGCTCGAAGAGCTCGGCATCGGCTTCGTTCCCTTCAGCCCGCTCGGCAAGGGCTTCCTGACCGGCGCGATCGACCAGAACACCGCTTTCGGCGCGACCGACTTCCGCAACACGGTGCCGCGCTTCGCGCCCGACTCGCGCCAGGCGAATCGCGCCCTGGTCGATGTGCTGGCCGGCATTGCGGCGCGCAAGCAGGTGACCCCCGCGCAGCTCGCGCTCGCCTGGCTGCTCGCGCAGAAGCCGTGGATCGTGCCGATCCCCGGCACTACCAGGCTGAGCCGGCTCGAAGAGAACACCGGCGCGGCGAGCGTCGAGCTGTCGGCGGTTGATCTGCAGGAGATCGAATTCGCCGTCTCGCGTGTTCCCGTGCAGGGAGCGCGCTACTCGGCGGATCGCCAGAAGCTCGTCGGGAAATAAGCGCCCGAAGCACTTCAACGCACACGGAAGAAGGAAAACCACCATGCCAAACGTCATCGTCGTGATCGGGGCCGGATCCATCGGTCAAGCCATCGCACGTCGGGTCAGCGCCGGCAAGCACGTCCTGCTGGCCGACTTGAAAAAGGAGAACGCCGACGCGGCCGCGAAGGTGTTGAGCGACGCCGGGTTCGAGGTCACGACCGCATCGGTCGATGTCTCATCGCGTCAGTCGGTCCGCGCCCTCGTCGAAGCGGCGACGCATCTCGGCGACGTCACGGGTGTCATTCACGCGGCCGGCGTCTCGCCGTCGCAGGCCTCGCCGGCGACGATCCTCAAGGTCGATCTCTACGGCACCGCCCTCGTGCTCGAATGATCGATCTGTCGGCCGCCAAACGGGGCGGCACGCCGGATGAAGTCGGAACCGTCGGCGCGCTTCTGATGGGCGCGGACGGCGGGTTCATCACCGGCAGCGATTTCCTGATGGACGGCGGCGTGACCGCGGCCTATTGGTACGGCGAGCTGGCCCCGAAGTGAGGCCGACCGCAACACGGTTCGACCCTCGACAGCCAAAGCCAACAACAAGGAGTACATGAACATGGAACTGAAACGCGCCGGCTCGCAGGCCTCCGTCAAAGGCCCCGCCGAAACTTTCAGCGGCACCGTCCGCATCGACCCGCTGCATGCGGCATCCGACCCGGCGCGCGTGTCGTGCGCCTATGTGACGTTCGAACCCGGCGCCCGATCGGCCTGGCACACCCATCCGCTTGGCCAGATCCTCGTCGTCACCGCAGGCTGCGGCTGGACGCAGTGCGAAGGCGAACCGATCGTCGAAATCCGTGCCGGCGACGTGATCTGGTGCCCGCCCGGGCACAAGCACTGGCACGGCGCCACGCCGACCACGGCAATGACGCACATGGCGATCCAGGAGTCGCTGGACGGCAAGGCGGTCAACTGGCTGGAGAAGGTCACCGATGCGGAGTACCTCGTGGGGCCGCCTGCAAACCAGACCTCGATTGCGCCGTGCGCGCAAGGATAAAAGTTCCGATGACCTATCCCGTCAAGAGCTACGCGGCCCGTTCACCGACGGCGCCACTCGCGCCGTTCGCGCTCCGGCGCCGCACCCCTCGCCCCGACGATGTCGTCATCGACATCCTCTTCTGCGGCGTCTGCCACTCCGACCTGCACAACGTGCGCAACGACTGGGGCAACGGCTGGTCGTCGAGGAGGATTCGCTGCGGCAGGGTCATGCGGTTCGCGCCCTGGTGCGCGAACTCGCCCGCGCCGGCTCGTTGCCGGACGACGCCGAGCGCGTAGTGGGCGATCTCACGAAAGCCGAGACGCTGGCCGCGGCCATCAACGGCATCCACGCGATCGTCTTCACGCACGGTTCCATCCGCTAGCCCGCCCGAATAGCTGCCACTCAGCCTCCCTCGCCTCCAGCCAGGCCCGGGCGCGCAGGACCACAGCGCCGCGGCCTTGTGCATTTCAGGCAAGCTTGAAGGGCAACTCGCGCAACGGCTTACCCGTCAATTGCGCGATGGCGTTGGCGAACGCGGGCGCCAGCGGCGGCAGCCCGGGTTCGCCCATGCCGGTGGGCGGTTCGGCGCTGGGCACGATGTGCACCGCGATCTGGGGCATGTCGGTGATGCGCGGCACGACGAAGTCACCGAAGTTGCTCTGTTCCACGACGCCGTCCTTGAGTGTGATGGCCGCGCCCGGCAGGCACATCGACAGGCCCATCACCGCGGCGCCCTGCACCTGAGCCTCCACGCTGCGCGGATTCACCGCGAGGTTGCAATGCACACCCGAGGTGACGCGATGCAGCACCGGTTTGCCGTCCTGCACGGACGCTTCCACCACGTAAGCAACGACGCTGTCGAACGACTCGTGCACCGCCACGCCCCAGGCGTGGCCGGTGGGCAACTGCTTCTTGCCGTAGCTGCTCTTGTCTACGGCCAGTTGCAGCGCGGCGCGATGGCGCGGGTGCTTGTCGCCGAACAACCGCATGCGATAGGCCACCGGGTCCTGTTTCGTCGCACGGGAAATCTCGTCGAGCAAAGTTTCCATCACGAAAGCGGTGTGCGTGGAGCCCACGCTGCGCCACCACAGCACCGGCACGTTCACCTTCGGGTGGTGCACGGTCAGGCGCATCGGCACGCCGTACGGTTCGCGCATGCCCTCAGTGGCTGTGGCGTCGATGCCGTTCTTCACCTGGAACTGCCCGAACACGGTTCCGGTGGTGATGGACTGGCCGACGATGACGTGGTCCCAGGCCAGCACCTGGCCGCGCTCGTCGAAGCCGATGCGCGCGCGGTGCAGATGCATGGGGCGGTAGTAGCCGCCCTTGATATCGTCCTCGCGGCTCCAGAGCGTGCGCACGGGCACGTTCAGGCCGGCGGCGCGAGCGGCCTTTGCAATCGCGCAGGCCTCGACCACGTAGTCGCTCGTGCCCACGAAACGCCGGCCAAATCCGCCGCCGGCCGTTTGCACGTGCATCGTGACCTGATCGGGCTTCAGGCCCAGCACAGTTGCGGCGGCGGCTGCATCGAGGCCCGCGCACTGGGTGCCGACCCAGAGCTCTGCGCGCCCGTCAGACAGTTGCACGGTGCAGTTCAGCGGCTCCATGGGCGCATGTGCCAGGTAGGGGAAGACGAACTCGGCTTCCAGTTGCCGCGGCGCGGTGGCGAGCGGCGCCATGTCGGCGTCGAAAGCGCGCGGGCCAGCTTGGCCGGCCGACTCACGGTACTGGATCCGCTGACGCTCGCTGTCCACTTTCTCGACCGCGGCCGTGTCCCACTGCAGCTTGAGCGCGTCGCGGCCCTGCTTGGCGGGCCAGTAGCCGTCGGCCACCACGGCCACGCTCTCACCGCCACGGTCCGCCGGCACGCGCAGCACGGCCTTCACGCCCTTGATGGCGCGCGCCGCGCTGTCGTCCATCGAGCTGAGCTTCGCACCGAACACCGGCGGATGCGCCACCACCGCGGTGAGCTGGCCGGGCAGGCGCGTGTCGATGCCGAAATCCTGTCGCCCGCTGCTCTTCGCACGCGCATCGAGACGCGTGGTGGGCTTGCCGATGATCCGGAAGTCCTTGGGGTCCTTCAGCGTCACCTTTTCCGGGACTGGCAGGGCCATCGCGACCCCGGCCAGTTCGCCGTAGCTTGCCTTGCGGCCACCCGGACCGAGCACTGTGCCGGCCTGTGTGCGCAGGGTGGCCACGTCCACCTTCCAGCGTGCGGCCGCGGCCGACAACAACATTGATCGCGCGCGCGCGCCCAGTTCGCGGTATTGCGTGAAGCTGTTCTTGATCGAGTGGGAGCCACCGGTAAGGTGGATGCCGAACAGCGGGTCGGCGTAGGCGGCATCGCCGGTGCCGTTGCGACTGCGCACCAGCTTCCAGTCCGCATCCAGTTCCTCGGCCAGGATCATCGGCAAACCGGTCTGCACGCCCTGGCCGAACTCGAGCCGGTTGATGGTCACGGTGACCTCGCCGCTCGGCGCGATCTGCACGAACGCCGACGGCTGCTGCGTCGGCTTCAGGCCAGGCGCTTCACCCGCGGACTGCGCAGTGGCCAAGTGCGGAAAGGCGCCGAGTGCCAAGCCGCCTGCACCTGCGAGCTTCAGGAAGCTGCGTCGCGGCAGCGTCGCGGCGTCGTCTGCTTGGCCGCGGGTCAGCATGTGCTGCAAGGCGCGTGGCATCTCGCTGCGATCAAGGTTGGGCAACATGGTGGTTCCTTTAGGCAAGGGTCTTGGCGGCATCGGCCACAGCGGCGCGGATGCGGTCGTAGGTGCCACAGCGGCAGATATTGCCGGCCATCGCGCCGTCGATCTCGGAGGCCGTTGGCTTCTTGCCGATGGGAAGTGACTTCAGGAACGCGGTCGCGCTCATGATCTGGCCGCTCTGGCAATAGCCGCACTGCGCCACGTCATGCTTGACCCAGGCGGCGTGCACGGCAGCGCCGACGCGGTCATTGCCATTGGTGGTCGCCTCGATGGTGGTGATCTTCTTGCCTTCGGCCGCCGAGATGGGCGTGATGCAGGATCGGATGGCTGCGCCGTCCAGGTGCACGGTGCAGGCACCACAGAGCGCAGCGCCGCAGCCGAACTTGGTGCCGGTCATGCCCAGCGTATCGCGCAGGGCCCAGAGGATGGGGGTGGCCGGGTCGGCATCGACCGTGTGCTGGCGGCCATTGACGTTGAGCGTGCTCATGATGGGTCGGTTCTCCGTGGTCTTGCTGAGGGTGGTGGGAAGGTGGTGGGTTCGGTGCCGGCTGTCATGTGACCCATGCCGAATCGAATGCATCCAGCATTTCCCGTGGGGTGAGTTGCCAACCCATTCGGCCGCGCCGAACGAACTGGTGCTCGAAGGAGCGGGCTCCCTGTTGCAGCACCTTCTGCCGGAAGGTCTCGATGTATTCGGGTTTGAATCGGCTATTGAAGGTGTTGAAGAGCACGACTCGCCGGCCGTCGAAGCGGCTCTGCTCGACAAACTGCCAGATGGGCGGCGAAGGGCTGAACATCCAGATCGGCGAGCCCAGATAGACCACGTCGTATCCGGCGAGGTCGATCTTCTGAGGTGAAATGACCACCCCGTGGTTCCTGGCATCGCGCATGGCATGGACCCATCCCGCGAGGCCCAGGTCATAGTCGCGCGCTTCGAGCCGATGGAGACCGGCATTCAACCGTTTGGCCAGATGTCGCGCCAGCAGCGCCGTGTTGCCTGAACGGGAAAAGTAGATCACCGCTGACCTCCGCGGTGAGCCTTCAACAGACCCGTCGTACGGCAGCAGTCGTGCGGTGGCGCTGGCCTGATGGCTTTCGATCGTCGTCACGACCAGGGGAACGAGCGCCAGGCCTGTAAGGCCAACGGCCACGCCGACGCCGATTTGCCTGCGGTTCAACATGAAGTCGGTACGCCCCCAAGACGAGGCAGCCTCGTTTCCTAATTCGATGCTCGCCACTGTAGGTACGCGCGCTCGGAAGAAAAATGGGTAAACACTGAACAAGCCATGAAGAAATTCTTCAAGATTGGATCCACCGACTCGGCCTCCATTTCCTCGGAGTGCCGATTGCCGGGCGCTCGCGACGGCTTGAAGCCGGTGGCAAGCGTCGTCGCGAACGCGGCGTCAACGGTTGGGGATCGCGCCGATCTGCGTGAGCAGTCCCAGCATGTCGGGCTGTCCGTACTCCTGAATGAACTGGCCTTGAGGGGACAGGTGATAGATGTTCAACGCCTGTACCGCGATCTTCTTGCCGGAGGGCGGCACCCCGTTGAAGGTCCCGTCTCTCGTACCAGATTGCGTGCATACAAAGAGTCCTTTGGTTGTGCAGTCAGCAACTGCTTGCAGGAGCACCGCGGCTTGATCCCACCGGTGTAGGTCAGCGAATTGGTGGCCGGGTCGCACGCGAGGCCAACGCCTTCCGAGTCTAGGTTCGAGAGCTCGAAGAAAGAATGGCCAAACGCTGAACTACCCTTCAAGAATTTCTTCAAGATGCCAGCACTCTCTCTCGCCAGCTCAACGTGCCGCTCGCCACCAGCTGCTTCAGCTTGGCGGGGCTGCGGGAGTAGCTGAAGACCACATCGTGCCCCGCCCGTGCCAGGAGCGTCCTCTCCTGATCAATGTGGTGACCTGTTCGGTCAGCCGTTGTCGTACGCCAGTGAGGACGACAGCTTGCGGTGGGCATCCGCCTGGGCGAGCAGGGACTTGGCCTTGGCCTCGAAGGCCTGCACAGCATCGGCGCCGGCTGCGAAGCGGGCCGGAGGCTCCTCGAGGCCGGCGAGCTGCACGATGGCGCGGGCGAGCTTGGCGGGATCACCACCCTGTTTGCCATCCATGCTGCTCCACGCGGCGACGGTCTCCCGAGTGCGCTGAGCGTAGTCGTCGATGGATGGAGGCGCGTAGGTCGTCGAGTCGTTGCTGAGCAGTTCCGTGCGAAAGAAGCCGGGCTCGACGAGCATCGTTCGGATGCCGAACGGGGCAATCTCCGGCGTGAGCGACTCCATCCACCCCTCGATGCCAAACTTCGCGGCCGCATAGGCCGTGCAGAACATGCCGCCGGAGATGCCAGCGGTCGACGAGATGGTGAGCAGCAGGCCGGAGCGCTGTTTGCGCATTGCCGGCAGTGCCGCACGGGTGACATTCATCGGACCGAACAACAGCGTCTCGATCTGGTGGCGGACCTGTTCGGGGCTGAGCTCTTCAAAGAAGCCTGCGTAGAAGTTGCCGGCGTTGTTGACGAGGATGTCGATTCGACCGAACCTCTCGACGGCGGCCTCGACCGCGGCCTGGGCCTCCTCGGGGCGTGTGACGTCGAGCTTCAGTGCCAGCAGCTTGTCGTGGTGGCCGACCGCTGCCGCGACCTTCTTGGCGTCGCGACCGGTGGCGACGACGGTGTGGCCGGCGGCCAGCGCTGCTTTGGCAATGTCGACGCCCAAACCACGGCCTGCGCCGGTGATGAACCAAACTTTCTTGTCACTCATGGTGTTCTTCTGATCAGATGTGAGAGTTGAACCACTCGAGCATCAGCTCGGGGTGGTTGCTGAAATGGTTGTAGCCCTGGAAGCGCTCGTCGGTGCCTTCGATCCAGAACAGTTTCTTGTGCTTGGCTGCGATGAGGTCGAAGATCTGCTGCACGTCGGAGGGCTTGACTGGCCGCCTAAGGCCTTGTCTCCACACCGTGTCATCACCGCTGGCGGGACGAGAGCTCTTGCGTGGAGGTGTGGGGTTTACTTGGCACCGGGCACGGTGCCGATTTGCTGGAAGACCGACAGCATGTCGAGCTGGGCACGTTCCTCGACGATCTTTCCGCCGGCCAGGCGGTAGAACGCCATGCTCTCCGCGGTCACGGGTTTGTTCGACGCCGGCACCCCGGCGAAGGGGCCCCGTTGGGTTCCGGTCATGGTGTAGCGGATCGCCACGGTGTCGCCATCGGCCACCATCTGCTTGACGGTCCACACGAGGTCCGGGAACGCCGCCTGATTCGCGGCCACGATGCCGAGGTACGTGTCGCGGCCCCGAAACTGCTGGCCGGCAAAGTGCAGGACGATGTCCGGGCCGATGAACTGCTCACCCAGCGCCTTGTCGCCCGTGCGGAGGAACTCACCGGTGAATCGCTCCATGGTGCGCTTGTTTGCCTCGGCGGTCGCGTGGCTGGCCCGCTTTTGCGACGGGCCTGCGGCCACGGGTGAACCGGCTGACTGCTTTGGTTCCTGCCCGAACGCGGCGACCGAAACAAAGGCGCTCGCTGTACCGAGAGCGATCGTGAGGACACGGATCGCGTGATGAACTGACTTGTTCATATCAGACTTTCAAATAAGTTGAAGAGAGTGAGAAGAGCCTTGGCGCCGATGCGCGATGGCGTCGGTCTTGGCGTAGGGGTGTGCTGGAGACAACATCGGGACATTGGGCCGCTCACGCGCCTGGCTGTACTGGCACATCGGCGAAGCCGCGATCCGGTTGCGCAGCGTCACTCCCTTGAGGGTGTATGGGGCGAACAGGTGAGGCATCGGTCTTACTTCCTTCTCGATGCGATGAATGTAGGCAGCCAGACTGAGAAGAAAAATACCCAAACACTGAATTCCGTATGAAGATATTCTTCAAACCATGAGACTCAACCAGCTTGATGGACTGCTCGCTTTCTGGAAAGTCGCGGAGCACCGTGGATTCACCGCCGCCGCGGCCGCACTCGAGGTGTCGCCCTCCGCGCTCAGTCAGGCGATCCGCCACCTCGAAACCCGACTGGGGGTTCGACTGCTGAACCGGAACACCCGCAGTGTCAGTCTCACCGAGGCCGGCGAGGCCTACCTGTCGCGGATCGGGCCGGCGCTGGGCGACGTGCAGGAAGCGGCAGAGCAACTTCACGCGCTCCAGGGCCAGCCGTCGGGTGTCCTGCGCATCAACGCGGCGCGAATCTCGATCGCCATGGTCCTCCAGCCGCTGCTGGCTGGGTTCCTGAAGGCGTACCCGGACATCCAGGTCGAGCTGACCAACGATGAGGGCTACGTCGACATCGTCGAAAGAGGGTTCGACGCGGGCGTTCGCCTGGGCGAAAGTGTCCAGAAAGACATGGTGGCCGTGCCTCTCGGTGGCCCGATTTCCGTTGCTATCGTGGGCTCACCGGACTACTTCGAGCGACGTCCCGTTCCACGGCACCCCTCCGACTTGGTGCGCCATGACTGCGTGCGATTCCGGTTCTCCGGCAGCGGGGCGATCCACAAGTGGGAACTCGAGGTGGATGGCCGACTTGTCGAATACGAGCCCAGTGGCAATCTGACGATCACCGACTCGTTGTTCTCGGTCGAGGCTGCGCTGGAGGGGGTAGGACTGGCGTACACCTTCGAGCAGCTCGCGCTTCCTCACATTCGGGCCAAGAGGTTGAAACGMGTTTTGAGCGGCTTCTCGCCGACGTTTCCAGGGTTCTATCTGTACTACCCCAGCAGGCGTCAGCAGTCTCCGAAGATGAAGGCCTTCGTCGAGTACGCCCTGGCGCATTTCCGCAGGCGCTGACAACTGTCCAGATGCCCAGGAGCGTCAGTCTGCCTCGTACCACCGTTCATTGCCGAACATGACACGATGGTGACCCCCCGGCCGGCGGGAATGGGCATGCCGAGGCGACGAGCTCTTCGTTGTGTCCCCAGCCGTAGAAATCGGCGGTGTCGATGACGTTGATGCCCTGATCGACCCCGCGCTGGATCACTTGCAAGGACTCCGCGTCCGATCGAGTGCCGTAGGCGTTGCACATGGATCGCGATTGCACATTCCTGCCCGATGCCCAGCAGCGCGGATTGTTCCAGCCCAGGTCCCGACAAGGTCTGGGACGCCCGCAGCCGCCCTCCGCCTGGAATAGCCAGAGACGCCCGCGCACCCAAGGAACTGCAATGGCCATGACCCGAAACGACTGCGTCGCGCTCGACGCAAAGGATTCGCTCGCCTCGCTGCGCGACCTGTTCGATCTTCCTGCGGGGGTGATATACCTGGACGGCAACTCGCTGGGCGTACTGCCCAAGGCCACGGCCGCGCGGGTGCAGCAGGTGGTGACACAGGAATGGGGAAGCGAGCTCATCCGTGCCTGGAACAGCGCGGGCTGGATCACGCAGCCGCAGAGGGTGGGCGACAAGATTGCGCACCTCATCGGTGCGGGTCCGGGCGAAGTGGTTGCGGCCGATTCGACATCGCTGCTGCTGTCCCGAGTGCCACGACGCCCTATTCAACGTTGGCAATGGCAATGGCAATGGCAATGGGGCCCGGGCCCGAAGCTTTAGTCCACCTGAATGTTCCGAGCCTTCACCAACGCATTCACCCGAGCGCTTTCGTCCTGCACGAATTTCGAGAACGATTCGGGCGAAGTGCCGGCTGGCACGAGGCCGAGCTGCAGCAGCTTCTCGTTGACCTTGGGGTCGTTCACGGCCGCTTGCACGGCCTTGCCCAGCTTCTGCACGATGTCCGGCGGTGTTCCCTTGGGCAGAAACACGCCGTTCCACTCGACCACGTTGTAACCGGGCAGTTCCGATTCTGCGAGGGTCGGCGTGTCGGGCAGGCTGGGCACGCGCTTGGCGGAGCTGACGGCGAGCGCCCGAAGCTTGCCGGACTTGACGTAGCTCGACGTCGAGGCCACGTTGCCGAAATAGATCGACACCTGCTGCCCCATCACATCGGTCAGCGCAGGTGCCCCGCCCTTGTACGGCACGTGCAGCAGGTTGATCTTCGCCTGCTCATTCAGCGCTTCGCCCGCGAGGTGCGAGCCGGTGCCGCCACCTGCCGATGCGAAGGTCAGCTTGCCCGGATTCCTGCGTGCGAAATCGAGCAGCTCCGAGACGTTCTTGTAAGGCGCAGTCGCGGGCACCACCAGGATTTGCGGCGCCGTGGCGACCAGCGAGACGGGGATGAAGTCCTTCGCCGCGTCGAACGGCAACTTGCGCAGCGACGGATTGACCGAGAAGGCCGAGGCGTCATACAGCACCGTGTAGCCGTCGGCGGCCGCCTTGGCTACGTTGTCCGCACCGATCACGCCGCCGGCGCCGGGCTTGTTGTCGATGATGATCTGCTGCCCCAGCGCGACGCTCATTTGCTGCGCCACGATGCGCGCGGTGTTGTCGGCTCCACCGCCTGCTGCATACGGGACCACCATCCGGATGGGCTTGCCGGGCCAGGCAGCGGCGGCCAGCAGCGGAGCACAGGCCGCAATGGCCACGATGGACTTCAGGACAAGTTTTTTCACGGGAATGTCTCGGTTTGTGGTTTCAGGAAAACTGGTAGAGCTGCGCCGGGTTCTGGACCAGCACACGGTGCCTCACGGCCTCGTCGGGAATCCACCGGGCCAAGACGTCGAGCAGGGCGGCGTCGTCCGGCTTGTGCGTCGGTTCGGTCGAATGCGGCCAATCGCTGCCCCAGACCAGGCGCTCAGGCGCTTGATGGACCCAGCGTCGCGCGATCACGTCGGTATCGGCAAAGCCGCCTTCAGCGCCCACCGTCGAGTTCAGGTAGGCGCCGGACAGCTTGATCCACGTGCGCCCTTTCTCGAGCAGCCGGCTGACGACGGCGAAGGCCGGGTGCGCCTGCGGCTCAAGCTGCGGCAGGCGCGCCAGATGGTCGAACACGACCGTGCACGGCAGGCGGCCCAACAGCGGCGCGTGCTCGGCGATCTGGTCGGCGTTCCAGTGAAGCTGCACATTCCAGCCCAGCGCGTGGACGCGCTGCGCCAGTGGCTCGACCATCGAGAAATCGGTGGCGGCATTGTCGGCCGTGTAGAGCGTGAACCGGATGCCCCGGATGCCGCCCTCATGCAGGCGGGTCAGTTCGTCCTCCGTCACGTCGGGCCGGACGACCGCGACGCCGCGGGCGTGCTGAAGGCCGAGCGACGAGATGGCCGCCAGCGTGACCGTGTTGTCGGTCCCGTGAACGCGCGGCTGAACGATCACCGTGCGTCGCGTTCCGATGCGTTGCTGCAGCAGCCGGTAGTCGTCGACGGTTGCATGGTCGACAAAGGCGTCGGGCGCGCCGAAGGTGGTGAAACGCCGGTCGTAGATGTGCATGTGCGCGTCGCAGGCGCCGGCGGGCACCTCGGTTCGCGGCGCCCCGGTGCCGCTGCTGTTCGGGCAGGCGGTTTGCCGGCTCATCGCGCGTCCGCGGCGCGGTCCTGCTTCTGCGATGCGACCACCAGCGACGTGTGCTGGCCCAGTGTCGGCGCGGCGAAGGGCAGCGGGCCGGGCGTGCGGTCGAACTTGATCGGCCGCGTAAAGCCACGGTACGCCCCCAGCGTCGGGTGTTCGAAGGTTGCCACCATGTCCTCCGCCAGCACCTGCTCGTTGTCGAACATGTCCTCGACCGTGCGCGCGGCGGCGCAGGGAACTGCTTCGCCGAAAAGTTCTTCCCACTCGAGCGCTGTGCGGGCTGCCAGCGCCCGGTGCAGCTTCGGAACGATCTCCGTGAAGTGCTGCGCGCGCTTGCGTACGCTGTCGTAGCGTTCGTCGGCCGCCAGTTCGGGCAGCCCCACCTTGTCGCAGAGCGCCTTCCAGAAGTGCGGCGTGTTGGCGGAGATGTAGATGTGGCCTTCCTTCGTCGGGTGGATGCCCGTGATGCCGCCCGAGCGCATGTCGCGCCCCACGTCCTTGGGTTCGCCTTCAGCCCACACCATGCGGGCGGACTGCATCGTGAGCGCGGCGCGCAGCAGCGAGACGCCGACGAACTGGCCCTGACCGCTCTTCTCGCGTTCATACAACGCGGAGGCGACGCCTGCTGCCACCAGCGCCGCCGCGTAGTAGTCGACCACCGAGCCGTAGAGGATCTCGGGCGGCTCGCCGCGCTTTCCCTGCAGGGCGCACATGCCAGTCATCGTCTGCAACACTTGGTCGTAGCCGGCCTTCTCCTTCATCGGTCCGGTTTCGCCGTAGCCGGTGACGCTGCAATAGATAAGCCGCGGATTGACCGCCTTCAACTGCTCGTAGGCGATGCCCAGCCGCGGCGGCACATTGGGCCGGAAGTTGTGCACCAGCACGTCGGCGGTGCGCACCAGCGCCATCAGCGTGGCATGGTCCTCAGCTTGCTTCAGATCGAGCGCGACGCCGAGCTTGCTGCGGTTGACGCCGATGAAGGCGCGGCTCTCGGCTTCCAGCGTCGACGGGTACTTGCGCAGGTTGTCGCCCGTGGGCGGCTCGATCTTGATGACTTCGGCACCCTGGTCGGCAAGCAGCGAGCAGCCGTAGGGACCCGCAATGTAGGCACTCAGGTCGAGGACCCGCAGGCCGGACAGCGGACCTTGCGGGCCCATGCGTGGCGGGAGACCCATGTCGTTGATTTCTGCGGCGTTCATGGCGGTCCTCAGTCGGCGGTGATGTTCTGTTGCTTGGCCAGCTTCTTCCAGCGCTCCACGTCGTCGGCGATGACCTTGCCGAACTGGGCGGGCGACATCGGCGTGGCGATCGCGCCTTCCTTGAGGAAGTTGGCGGCCAGGCCGGGTTTGGCGAGCGCCTTGTTCACGGCGCTGTTGAGCTTGTCGACAATTTCGGCCGGCGTACCGGCAGGCGCGAGCAGGCCCCACCAGAGTTCGAACTCGTAGCCCGGCACCGTCGTGGCCATCGGCGTGAGGTCCGGCGCGATCGGGCTCGGCTTCAGGCTCGTGATCCCGACAGCACGCAGCTTGCCGGCGCGCACCATCGGCAGGAGCGACGGCCCGCTCGAGATCAGCAACTGCGTCTGCCCGCCGACCAGGTCGGTCACGGCCGGACCCATGCCCTTGTAGGGAATGTGCGTGATGTCCAGCTTGCCGACCTGCGCCTTGAGCAGTTCGGTGCCGAACTGGTTCACGCTGCCCGAGCCCGACGAGGCGTAGTTGTACTGGTTCGGCTTGGCCTTGATGGCGGCGATCAGTTCGGCAGGCGTCTTCGCGGGGAACTCGTTGTTCACGGCCACGATGAATGGGCCTTTCGCGAACATCGCCACCGGCGCAAAGCTCTTGTTCGGGTCGTAGGGAAGCTTTGCCTGAACGGCTGCGTTCGTCGTCATGCTGGACGACACCGCGACCAGCGTGTAGCCGTCCGGCTCGGCCTTCGCCACCTGGCCGGTGCCGGTGTTGYCACTGGCACCAGGACGGTTGTCGATGATCACTGGCTGCTTGAGCTCGTCGCCCAGTTCCTTGGCGACCTGGCGGGCAAAAGTGTCGTTCGATCCGCCTGCGGGGTAGGGAACAACGATCGTGATGGGCTTGGCCGGGTAGGCGCCCTGCGCGAAGCTGAGGGTCGGTACGAGGCAGCAGGCGAGTGCGAGCTTGCGGACGGGCGATGGAATAGCGATGGGCATGTTTGTCTCCGGAATCTTGGCAAAAGGGAAATCAGTCGGCCAGCAGGCCAAGGCTGCAGGCGCTGGCGACGATGGCGTGTGCGCGGCGGACGAAAGGRATGTCGATCATTTTTCCGTCCACCACATAGGCGCCGACACCCTTGGCATCGGCATCGCGCGTGGCCTCGATCACCCTGAGTGCGTGGGCGATCTCTTCGTCCGTCGGGCGGAACACGTCGTTGGCAATGGCGACCTGGCTGGGATGGATGCAGGTCTTGCCAAGAAATCCAAGGTGGCGCGAAAGCATCGCCTCGGCGCGGAAGCCCTCGGCGTCGCGGATGTCTGCGAACGCGCTGTCATAGGCATAGATGCCGGCTTCGCCTGCCGCGACGCGGGTCGCGAACATCGCCTGCTGGATCGCTGCCGGCTCGCGACGGGCGATGCCCAGCGGTTCGAACAGGTCGCCCAGTCCGAGCTGCAGGCCCACCACGCGCGCATCGGCCTGGGCCAGCGCGGCGGCGGTGCGCAGCGCCACGGGCGTTTCGATGTTGAGCAGCAAACCCACGGGCTTGACGACGCCGTTGGCCTGCTCGGCCCGTTCGATCGCCGCGACGGCGGTGCGCACATGCGCCGGACTCTCGGGCTTGGGCAAGTTGATCAGGTGCACGCCGGGTTGCACGACCGCCATCACATCCTGCTCGAAATGCGGCGTGTCCATGGCGTTGACGCGGACGATCAGGGTCCTGCCGGAGAAGGCGGTGCCGCCGCCCTGCAGCAGTTCCCGCACCACGTTGCGCGCTTCGTCCTTGCGCGACTCCGACACCGCGTCCTCCAGATCGAGGCAGATGCCATCGGCCGCGCTGGTCAGGGCCTTGGTGAACAGCTCGGGGCGGGTACCCGGTACAAAAAGTTTGCTTCTCATGGCGGCAGTGTCTGCCGCGCATGAAGAAAGAAAAACACATGCTCTCTATGATCAGATGATAGAAAATATACGTTCATGGAAACGGCGTACCTGCAGAGCTTTCTTCTCGTGGTCGAGTGCGGCTCGATGTCGGAAGCGGCTCGCAGGCTCGACCTCACGCCCGCAGCGGTGGCCCAGCAGATCCGCACGCTCGAACGGGAACTCAACGTCCCCTTGCTGGCGCGCGCCGGTCGCACGGTGCAACCGACGGAATCCGGTCACCAGCTCGTGCAGCGTGCGCGGGGTGTGCTGCGGGAGGTGAGTGACATCAAGGCGCTGCTGGGCAGCGAGGCAGCCGGTGGCGAACTGCTGATCGGCACGATCAACACGGCGCTGCACAGCGTGCTGCCGGACATCCTGGCGCACTTCGTGAAGACGCATCCTGGTGTCAAGGTGTTCCTGCAATCAGGCAACACCGCAACCCTCCACAAGGCAGTCCAACAGGGCGACCTGGACGCGGCGATTTGCCTGTATCCCAACTTCGTGCTGCCCAAGACCTTCGACTGGTCGCTGTTGCGCGAAGAGCCGCTGGTGCTGTTGGCGCCGAGTCGGCTGGCGCGGCGCGATCCGCACGAGCTCCTGCGCACCTCGCCCCTGATCCGCTACGACCGCAATCTGGGCGGTGGCAAGCAGGCAGACCGCTACTTGCGCGCCGCTGGCATCGTGCCGCAGGAGCGCTTCGAGTTGAGCTCTCTATTGGCCATCGCCATGATGGTGGACCGTGGCCTCGGCGTATCGATCGTGCCGGACATCGCGTCGCCGCTGCTGGACGGCCAGCGCATCGCGAAGATCGCATTGCCGATTCGTTCGGAGGCGCGCCGCTTCGGGATCCTGTGGCTGCGGTCGTCCGCGAGACTGCGATTGATTCAAGGACTGGTTGCCAGCGCAAACACCGTTACAAATCCGGCGCCGACAGGCCGAGCCAATCTGGCTGCCGGCAGCCCCGGCAGGAACTGACACGACGCCGCAAGGTCGGCATGGCTTTGCTCGCTGAGCCAGCGTCTTCCCCTGGCGGCAGGACCACTGGCCTTGGATGCTGAGCTGAAGCCGTCTTGCTCGGGATATGCGGCCAGCGGCATTTCGGCGACACTTGGCAACCGAGCCTTTTTGCATGCTGTCATGGCCGACCGATCGCATTTTTCGGGACACGCCGACAAGCCGGTTTCAAGATCCTGGCGATCCTGGCTCCTGCGCGTGGTGTTCTGGTTCACAGGGCTGGCCTTGGCCGGGGCGCTGGGCTTGTCATTCGTCGTCTTGACTGCACTCGTGGTCGCCTATCCGAACCTGCCGAACATTTTCGAGCTTCAGGACTATCGACCGAAGCTGCCGCTGCGGGTCTTCTCCTCAGAAGGCATTCTGATTGGCGAATTTGGCGAAGAGCGCCGCGAATTCACGCCGATCTCGACAATTCCCCAGCTGATGAAGGACGCCGTGCTGGCCGCCGAGGACGCGCGCTTTTATGACCACAGTGGGGTCGACTTCAAAAGCATGGTGCGCGCCGGGTACGCAAACCTGAACCGAGTAAAGAGCCAAGGTGCCTCGACCATCACGATGCAGGTGGCACGCAACGCGTACTTGACTTCGGAGAAAACGGTTGTCCGCAAGGCCTACGAGGTCTTGCTCACATTCAAGCTGGAGCATCTCCTCACCAAGGATCAGATCTTCGAGATCTATCTGAATCAGGTCTTCCTGGGCAAGCGGGCGTACGGCTTCGCCGCGGCCTCGGAGGCCTATTTCGGCAAGCCGCTCAAGGACATCTCGATCGCACAAGCCGCGATGCTGGCGGGTTTGCCCAAAGCGCCCGGCGCCAACAACCCGGTCAACAATTCCGCGCGGGCGCGAGAACGCCAGCTCTATGTGATCGACCGAATGCAGGAGAACGGTTTCATCACGCTTGAGCAGGCGGCGCAGGCCAGGCAAGAAAAGCTTCATCTGCGCGACCCCCCAGGCCCCGCCCTTCTGCGCGCCGAATACGTCGCTGAAACCGTGCGCCAGTTGATCTACGCGCAGTATGGCGACGCCACCTACACCCGGGGACTCAAGGTCTACACCTCGATCTCTGCGGTCGACCAAACGGCCGCCTACAAGGCCTTGCGCGACGGAATCATGGGTTACGAGCGAACCCAGATCTACCGTGGACCCGAAGGATTCGTGGATCTGCCCGACKATCCGAAAGAACGCGCAGACGCGATCGACGACGTGCTTGMAGAACACCCCGACAACGGTGACCTGATTGCTGCGGTGGTGCTCAAAGCCAGCGCCAAGGAGGTCACGGCCGTTCGTGCGAACGGCGAGACCTTGCACGTCGTCGGAGACGGGCTGCGGCCTGTCCAGTCGGGATTGGCGGACAAGGCGCCGCGCAACATCATGATCCGTCGTGGGGCGGTAGTCCGCCTTGCGAAGACGCCGAAAGACTTGTGGGGAATGACCCAGCTGCCCGAGGTCGAGGGAGCGTTCGTCGCGATGGATCCGCGTGACGGCGCCATCAAGGCGATGGTGGGCGGCTTCGATTTCAACAAGAACAAGTTCAATCATGTCACGCAGGCGTGGCGTCAGCCAGGCTCGAGTTTCAAGCCGTTCATCTATTCGGCAGCGCTTGAAAAAGGATTCACGCCGGCCACCGTGGTCAATGATGCCCCGCTCTACTTCGATGCAGCCACGACAGGCGGGCAACCATGGGCGCCGAAGAACTATGGGGGCACCTTCGCTGGACCGGTACCGCTTCGCACGGCGCTCATGAAGTCCATCAACATGGTCACGCTTCGCGTCACGCAATCGATCGGTATCCGCTATGCGCAGGACTGGATCACGAACTTCGGCTTCGACCGCGAGAAGCACCCCGCTTATCTGCCCATGGCGTTGGGCGCCGGTGCGGTCACGCCAATGCAGATGGCAACGGCCTACTCGGTGTTTGCCAATGGCGGCTATCGCGTCAATCCTTACCTGATCACGCGCATCACGGACCACAAGGACAAGATATTGGTCGAGCCGCAGCCACCGCTGCTCAACGAAACGATGCGCGCCATTCCGCGACGCAACGCCTTCATCATGGACACGCTGCTGCAAAGCGTCGTCAAGGGCGGCACCGGCGCGAAGGCGTATCAGGCGTTCAAGCGCGACGACCTCTACGGCAAGACGGGAACCACCAACGACTCGATCGACACATGGTTCGCGGGGTTCCAACCGACGATGACCGCGATCGCGTGGATGGGGTACGACACGCCTCGCAGCCTGGGAGACAAAGAGACGGGCAGCAGCCTGAGCTTGCCGATCTGGATCAGCTACATGGAGACCGCGATCAAGGGTGTGCCCGTGACTGAACTTCAGGCGCCCGAAGGGGTGGTCCAGGTCGGCGGCGAGTGGTACTACGATGACTACGCGCCGGGCAGTGGGCTCGCCAACCCATGGGGCATGTCTGCACCGGCACCCGCCGAGGCGGCCCCGCCAACGAAGCCGGAGCCGATTGCGGACCCGTTTCTGGTCGAACGCAGCCGGATTCTTGACCTGTTCCGCAACTAGGCAGGGCGCTTCTCCGCCCTGCGCGATCATCGTGGCGGCGACGCCATGGTGACCCGGGTCTATTGAACCTCTTTGGGAAGGTTCAGACTCTGCAGGAGCGGCACCCAGCGGTCGAATTCGGCGCGAACGAACTTGGACAGCTCCTCCGGGGTGCCGCCCCGAGGCTCCATGCCGATGGCCTCGGCCCGCGCGACGAATTCGGGATCGGCGATCACCTGATTGACGGCCTTGTTCAGTTTTTCGATCACATCCTTCGGCGTGCCCGCCGGAACCGAGAGCGAATACCAAAGGACAGCCTCGATGTCATAGCCTTGTTCCTTGAAGGTGGGCGCATCGGGAACCTGTGGCAGCCTGTGGCTGTCCATCACCCCCAGGATGCGGAACTTGCCGCTGCGGATATAGGGCAGCGAACCCGTGAGGGACGTTCCATGTATATCGATCTGGCCACCCAGCAGAGCCTGGATGGCCGGGGAGTCCCCGTTGAAAGGGATGTGGGTGGTGTGGATGCCGGCGGCCTTCTCGAAGCTCAGCGGCGCCAGGTTGGTCAGGATCGCCGCGCCCGGGGAGCCCCGATTGATCTTGCCGGGATTGGCCTTGGCGTAGGCGACCATCTCCTTGATGTTCTTGTAGGGCAGGTCGGTGCGTCCGACGATGATCGCCGGCTGGTAGGCGATCTGCGAGACGGGCGCGAAATCCTTGGTCGGGTCGTAGGGGAGCTTGTCGAACAGGACCGTGTTGTTGGCCAGCGTGCCTAGCGACGACACAAGGACCGTGCGCCCGTCCGGTCGTGCCCGGGCGACGTAGTCGGCGGCCACGATGCCGCTGGCGCCGGGCTTGTTTTCCACGATCACCGGCATCCCGTGCTTGACGAGTTCGGACGCCAGCAGGCGGACGTACAAGTCAGTGCCGCCGCCTGCGGCAAAGGGGACGACGATCCGGGTGGCTTGCTGTGCCTGGGCCGGACCCAGCGCAAGGAACAGCCCGAACAACGCGCCGGCGATGTACTTCCGAAAACTCATATTTGTCTCCATCCAGATAGGCAGGTGAAACCCGCATCCAGCCGCGCCTTTTGGCGACGAGGTCCGATCGGGCTGAACTCTCCGGGCCAGTCTATGGTCGGGCGCGCCGGTTTGATCTGCAAGGAATGAAAAGCTGCTTTGTATGTCATGCAGATGCACGCCCCAATGCCTGCTGTGATCGCGGGTTTTCCCCTGCTGGAAGTGCTCCAGACCTCATCCTGCGGCTCAACCATCCGCAGCCTTCACGACAGAAGCCTCCAACAGCGCTGCGATCTCGTCGGGGCTGAATCCCGCCTCCCGCAGGACTTCTTCGGTGTGCGCGCCGTGGGCAGGCGCCGCCTGGGTCTGACGGCGCGGTGTATCGCACAGGTCGTAAGGCAGCCCGAAGCTGCGATAGCCCGGGCGGTCGCCGTTGGGCGCGGCATCGACGAGCATATTGCTGGCCTGGAAGTCCTCGCCGACCAGTGCGTCGCTGTAGCTGCGCACGACGCCCACGACGATGTTGTTGCCCGTGAGCAGGTCGACGCACTCGCGCGTGCCGTACTTTGAGAGCAGTTCGCTGACCGCCACCTTCATCGCGGGCCGGTTCTCGACCCGCAGCTCGTTGGTGAGGAAACGCGCGTCGGTCGCCAATTCGGGGCAGCCAATGGTTTCGCACAGGCGAACCCAGTGCGCCTGCACGTACGCGGAGACCACCACCATGCCATCGCGGGTGCGGAAGATGTCCGCCGCGGGGGCGTTCATCGGCTGACCGTCGCCGCTGCGGGTGGGCTCGACACCGCGCACCAGGTAGTCGCTCCAGTTGGGCGACTGCAGGTTGAGCGCCACTTCCAGCAGCGAGATGCGGATGGTTTCGCCGACGCCGGTGCGCTCGCGCCGGAACAGCGCAGCCAGGATGGCCTGGGCCGCCACCTGCACCGTCGCCGCGTCGATGATGGTGGCACCCACCTTCTGCGGCAGTCCCTGCGGCTCGCCGGTCACCGACATCAGGCCGCTTTCCGCCTGCGCCGCGATGTCGTACCCGGGCCGATCCCGCGAAGGACTTTCCGCGGGAAAGCCACTGATCGACGCGTAGACGAGTTCCGGATGCGCCGCGCGCAGCACGTCGGGCGCGAGGCCGAGCGCTTCGGCGGCGCCGGGTCGGAGATTCTGGACGACCACGTCGGCGCGCGAGATCAGTCGGCGCGCAATCTCCACGCCGCGCGGCTTGCGCAGGTCCAGGGCGATCGACTTCTTGCTGCGGTTATAGGCGCGCAGCATCGCGTGGCCGAAATGACCGGTGTGGCGCGCCATGTCGCCTTCCATCGACTCGATCTTGACGACTTCGGCGCCGAGGTCGCCGAGCGTCATCGCGGTGCCGGGGCCGGCGATGTAGTTTCCGAGTTCGATCACTCGGATGCCCTGGAGGGGCGGGGGAGGGACGTCTTGTGGGTTCATCGGCGCGACTCTAGGAGCCCGCGACGCCCGCGGGAAAGCGCAAGCCGCAAAGATGCTTTGCAGACGACGGCGCCGGCTGGGCAGCAGGGTCGCCACACTTCGGACCTCATGAGCGCAGTGAACATTCGAAGGATCGGGGACACCAAGGACCTGCTGGGCGAAAGCCCCTGCTGGGATGAACGCGCAGGCGTCGTCTGCTGGATCGACTCCCTGGCCGGAACGCTCCGGCGACTTCGGCTGGCGACCGGAGAGATCGAGATGCACGAGCTGCCCGCACCCATCGGCTCGATCGCGTTGTGCGCGAGCGGCGCGGTGATCGCGGCGCTGAAGAACAGCTTCGCCCGCTATGACTTCGCAACTCGCAGGCTCGAGACCCTGGCCCGCATCGACATGGATCATCCGGACGTGCGCCTCAACGACGGGAAATGCGACCCCTGGGGCAACTTCCTCGCCGGCACCATGCACATCAACCGTCAGCCGGGCGATGCGATTCTCGGCGGCGTTTACCGGCTGCGCCCTGACCACGCCGTGGAGCACGTCGCGAGCGGTTTTGGATTGACCAACGGGCCTTGCTTCAGCCTCGACGGGCGCACGCTCTATGTCGCGGACAGCACGGTGCGCACCATCTGGGCCTTCGACTATTCGCCGGAGGGACCACTCGCGAATCAACGCGCCTTCGTGCAGACCGAGGCCTTCGGCTCCGGCCCCGACGGGGCGACCGTGGATGCACAGGGCTTCGTCTGGACAGTGCTGACGCGCATCGGCAGGATGGGCCGATTCGCACCCGACGGAACGCTGGATCGAATGGTCGAGTTGCCGGCAACGCACCCGACCAGCCTGTGCTTCGGGGGCGCGCGCCTCGAATCCGCCTATGTGACCTCGATCTCCCGAAGCACGCATCTTGCGGGCGCTCTCCCGCAGGACGGCGGACTGTTCGAACTGCTCGGCCTGCCTGCTGCCGGGGTGGCGCCGCACCGCTTCGCGGACTGAGGCTCCAGCGCCTCAGGGCGCATCGCGTTCGCGCAGCGCCTCGGCCATGAAGTCGACAAACGCGCGCACCTTCAGCGGCAGGGTGCGGCTCTGGCGAAACACGGCGTAGATGCCGTTGGAAAAAGCGCGCACCGCGAACCTGTACTCGGGAAAGAGCCGCACGAGGGAGCCGTCCTGGATGGAGCTGCGCACCGTGGGCTCCGACAGCAGAGCGATCCCCATGCCGCCGATCGCCGCCAGCCGCAGGAGTTCGCCGTTGTTCGAGCTCAGCGCGCCCTGAATCGTCAGCACCTTCTGCTGTCCCTCTTCGTCGATGTACTTCCAGGTGGTGAGCTCGCGCTCGCGGCGGTAGGTGAGGCACCGGACCTGCGTCAAGTCATGCGGATGGCGGATGCGAGGATGCTTCTTGATGAAAGCCGGACTCGCGACCAGCACCTCGTCGCTGCTGAGAAGCCGCTTGATCACGAAGCTCGAATCGTTCGACTCGCCGGTGCGGATGTCGATGTCGAAATCCTGCTCCACCAGGTTCACGGGATGTTCCGAGAGTTCCAGTTCCAACTGGATGTCGGGATGGCGCTGGGCGAATTGCGGCAGCAGCGGCGCGATCACGCGCAGGCCGATCTGCGTGCGCGAGTGGATGCGAAGCCTCCCTTCGGGCAGCAGCTTCGAGCTGCGCGCGGCTTCCTCCGCTTCGGCCATGGCCTCCAGCACCACCTCCGCGTGTTCGAGGAAGGCCTGCCCCGCTTCGGTGACCTTGAGGTTGCGGCTGGTGCGGTCCACCAGTTGCACCCCCAGCTCTTCCTCCAGGGCGCTGATGCGCCGCGAGATGGTGGCGGGCGAAAGGCCGAGGCTGCGCCCCGCGGCCGAGAGGCTTCCTTTCCTGAGCGTGATCACGAAGATCCGCAGCGAATCGAGTGCCTTCATTTCATAAAACGCAAAGAAGCTGTGCGAAGCGTGGTGATCAAGAGATGCGTCCCGTTCCTAACATCGACGCCATACCACTTACTCAACAAGGAGCCCGGTGATGGATTTCGGAATCTTCATTCTGATGCAGCAACGAAACAAGCATAAGTCGTCCTATCAGATCCTGCGCGATGCCGTGGAGCAGACGCGCCTGGCGGACGAACTGGGCTTCGGTGCCGCCTGGTACGCGGAGCACCATTTCAGCAACTACGGCATGTGCTCGTCGCCGCTGACCATGATCGCGCACTGCGCCGCCGTCACCCGGAACATTCGTCTGGGCACCGGCATTGTCGTCGCACCGTTGTACACCCCGGCCCGCCTGATCGCCGACGTCGCCATGGTGGACCAGTTGTCCGACGGTCGCCTGAACCTGGGCATCGGGTCCGGCTACCAGCACTTCGAGTTCGAGCGCTTCGGCGTTTCGCTGGAGACCTCCAAGCAGCGCACTCTGGAGATGCTGGACATGCTGGAGCTGGGCCTGAAGGAGCCGAAGTTCGCCTACGACGGCCAGTTTTACCAGCAGCCGGAGAGCGCGATCAGCCAGCGCGCGGTGCAGCAGCCGATGCCGCCGTTGTGGGTGACCAGCGTCGACCCGACCTTCCTTGCCCGCGCCGTGCGTGGCGACCACCACGTGTTCGTCTCCGGCGGCGACGGCGGCGTCGAGAAGCTGCAGGCCACCCGCGCCCTGATCGACAAGGTGGCCCTGGGCGAAGGCAAGAACCCGGCCCAGGTGCAGGTCGGCGTGCTGCGCGCGGCCTACGCCAGCGAAAACAAGGCTGAAGTGGATCGCTACCTCGATTGCGCCCGCTACCAGCGCCGCGTGGCACTCAGCCTGAAGCGCCGCACTGCGCAGATCGGCGAGGACTACCAAGTGGCCGAGACCATGGTGGAAGGCGAGCCGACCCTGGACGAGATGCGTGCCCTGTTGCCGGTGGGCTCGGTGGACACGGTGATTGAGCGAGTGGTGCGCGAGATCCGCGCCATCAAGCCCGTGCACTACTGCTTCCAGACGCAGATGGGTGACTTCGACCACCCCACAATGCTGAAGCACCTGGAGCTGTGGGCCAAGGTCATCATGCCCGCGGTGCAGCGCGAGATCGCCAACGATCCGCCTCACGTGGCCGAGCCGGCCCTGGCGCTCGCCGCCGCCTGAGCCGGGCGGATCCCGCGACCCACCCGAAGGAAAAACCATGAACGAAGTAGCTTCCCCCGCCGGCGAACTGGCGGCGATGCGCGGCGCTTCCATCGAGCCCACGCTGTTCCGGCAACTGCTTGGCTGCTTCCCGACGGGGGTGGCCGTCATCACGACCCGCGGCGCCGATGGGCGGCCCGCAGGCCTGACCTGCAATTCGTTCAGCTCGGTATCGCYGGAGCCGCCGCTGGTGCTGTTCAGCCTGCGCAAGGCCAGCAGCCTGGCGGGCACTTTCTCGGACGCGGATGGCTTCGCGATCAACATCCTTTCGCAGCGCCAGGATGCGCTGTCGGGTCGTTTTGCTTCGAGCAAGATCGCCGACAAGTTCGAGGGCGTGGACTGGCACGCGGGCCCACAGGGCATGCCGGTCATCGAGGACTGCCTGGCCAGCTTCGAGTGCAGCGTCCACGCGCGCCACGACGCCGGCGACCACTACATCTTCATCGGCGAGGTGAAGCATATGGGCGGGGGCGACGCCGACCACGCGCTGGTGTTCTACAAGGGCGCCTACATGATGCTGGCGGAGTCGCTTCGCTCGCTGGTGGTCCAGGGGCGTCTCGACTCGCCCGATCTCGATGAAGCCTATCGCACGCTGTACGGCACCCTGCTGCGGCTGGCCTGCGATCGGGCCAGCGAGGCCGAGCTGGATGCCGTCGAGGCGGCTGTCGACGACATCGAACGACACCGTGACACGGACTCGCTGGCGCAGCGCATCGAGTCGGCCAGTCGCTTCTTCTGCGCGATTGCGGCGGCAGGACACAACGAGGCCCTCACGCTCATGGCGCAGACGATGACCACCGTGCTGCGCGAACGCATGACGCACGTCATCCCGGTGCGGCCGCGGCCCGACCTGTTTCCGCTGCGGCGCAAGGTCGTGGTCTGCCTGCGGCGGCGTGACGCAGACGGTGCCGTGGCCGCCCTGGACGAGCTGATCACCAAACTGCGCAAAGGCGGCGACGCGCGGCCATGACGCATCGGGCCTCGCCCTGCGAGCCCACCCACGAATCCATCGCGCAGCACTGCGCATCGAAACCAGGACAGGAGACACCATGTCGAACAACGACACCGCCGGCGGTGAGGCGGATGCCTACGCCGCCTTCCGCCGCGAGCTGGAAGACTTTGCCCGCAGCGCATGCCCCCCGGAGATCCGCGCCGTCGTCGCCTCCGGCCAGAAGGTCACGAAGCGCGAGTACATGGGATGGCAGAAGATCCTCGCCGCCAAGGGCTGGGGTGCGCCCGGCTGGCCGATCGAGCACGGCGGCACGGGTTGGGACATCAAGCAGCGGCTGATCTTCGAGGAAGTGATGGCCGAGGCGGATTGCCCGCCGCTGTACCACCACGGCCTGGGTCACATCGGCCCGGTCATCATCCGTTTCGGCACGCCGGAGCAGAAGGCCCGCTTCCTGCCGCGCATCCTCGATTGCTCGGACTGGTGGTGCCAGGGCTATTCCGAGCCGGGCTCGGGGTCCGACCTCGCCTCGCTCAGCACCAGCGCGCGGCTGGACGGCGACGACTACGTGATCAACGGCCAGAAGATCTGGACCTCGCACGCGCACGAGGCCAACATGATCTACATGCTGGTGCGCACCTCGCGCGAGGCGAGGAAGCAGGACGGCATCTCGCTGATCCTGGTGCCCATGGACACGCCGGGCATCACGGTGCGTCCGATCCGCACCATCGACGGCTGGCACCACCTGAACGAAGTGTTCTTCGACGAGGTGCGCGTCCCTGCCGCCAACCTGATCGGCGAGCCCGGCAAGGGCTGGACCTGCGCCAAGTTCCTGCTGGAGCGCGAGCGCCTTCCGCCGGCCAATGTGGCCCGGCTGGAGCTGGTGCGAAGGCAGGTCACGCGCGTGGTCGAAGAGGCAGCGCTGGCAGCGGCGGGGCGCAGGGACTTCAGTGGCCTGCGCTACCGGCTGCTGCTGGCCGAAGCCGACGTGAAGGGCGCCCGCGTGCTGCTCGCCAATGCGACGGACGACCTGAAGCACCAGCGGCCGCTCGGCGTTCAGCCTTCGGTGATCAAGCTGATGTGCAGCGACGTCGCCCAACGTCTCACGTCCATTGCGCTCGATGCGGTGGGGCCCGATGCGGCGCATCGCTTCCTCGTCGACCAGGGGGAGGGCGAGCCCGGCGCCACCTGGGTACAGAACTACCTGTTCACCCGCGCCAGGACCATCGCGGGGGGCACATCCGAAGTGCAGCGCAACGTCGTTGCCAACGAACTGCTGGGAGTCTGAGATGTCCATGTCATTCACACCCTTGTTTCCCGGCATGCTGCTCGATGCGGCGAGCCGGTTCGCGCAGGACCACGCCGCGATGCAGGATTTCGCGGGCGCCGACGCCATCGGCGAGATGGGCTGGGCCTGCACGGTCGTGCCGGAAGCGTCTGGCGGCGTCGGCGGCACGCTGGCCGACCTTGCCTCCATCGTCACCGGGCTCGCCACGCACGGCGTCCACCTGCCCGTGGTGGAAGCCTGCGCCGTCGCGCCGCTCCTGCTGCAGGCTGCGGCGCCCGACACCGCCGCGCCATGGCTGCAAGCCGTGTGCGAGGGCAGCGCGAAGGTCGCGCCCATGACTTCCCTGTCCGCCTCGCTCGACGAAGTCGCCGTGCAGGCGAAGCAACTGGACATCGGCTACGAACTCACTGGCGAGGTAAAGGGCGTCGATGTGTCGCTGGCGGCCACGCACTGGCTGGTGCCTGCGGCGCTCCAGGGAAGCGACCCATTGACGTTGTTCCTGGTGGATGCCGAGCGCATCCCCGCACCGGCGGCCACCTACCGCACGATGGAAGGGCGATGCAGTGCCGACTTCAGGCTGGACGGCTTGACGGTGCCTGCCGGTGCCTGCATCGCTCGCGGCATCGCGGCGCGCGATGCGCTCGTGCAAGCCGACAACGCCGCGCTGCTGCTCACGGCGGCGGACACGGTCGCCGCGCTGGCGACCCTGATCGAGCAGACCGTGAAACACCTGCAGGAACGGCGCCAGTTCGGCGTGGCACTGGCGTCCTTCCAGGTGCTCAGGCACCGAACGGCCGACATGTATGTGCGTTACCTCTGCGCCAAGGGCCTGGTCCTGCACGCGTTTCAGGAATTCGAAAGCGGCGCCGCGAGCCTGCGCCGCACCCTGCGCCTGATGAAGATCGCGCTGGCCGAGACCGCGCGAATCTGCGCCGAAGGCGCGATCCAGATGCACGGCGGCATGGGCGTGAGCGAGGAAGTACTGGCCACCCGCATGGCACAGCGCCTGCTCGCTTCCGAATTCCGCTATGGCGACCGCATGACGCACACATCGCGCCTGCTCGCACCGCAAGACCCCGAGGCCACGGCGGTCGAGCCGGCGGCACGCGGCCAATCCAACCTTTCCAGGAGTTCACGATGAGCGTCAGCCTTGAAGTTTCCGAATACGTCGCCGTGGTGCGGCTGGACAAGCCGCCGGTCAACGCACTCGACCGCGCGACGCGGCGCCGCCTCATCGAGGTCTTCGACGAGATCTCCGAACGCGAAGATATCCGCGTCGCCATCCTCACCGGCACCGGCAAGTTCTTCTGTTCCGGTGCCGACCTGAAGGATCGGCCGAACCAGGACAAGGCCGGCGACTTCCTCGAGCACAACCGAATGACGCGCGAGACCGGCAACGCGATCCGCGAATGTGCGAAGCCGGTCATCGCGGCCGTCAACGGCCCGGCGCTCGGCGCAGGCATGGGGCTGATGGCCGCCTGCGACATCTTCCTGGCATCCGCGGACGCGAGCTTCGCGATGCCCGAGATCAACGTGGGACTGGCCGGGGGCGTGTCGATGTTGAGGACGATGTTCGGCCGTTCCTTCACGCGCCGCATGTTCTTCACCGGCATGCGCGTGCCTGCCGCCGAGTTGTACCGCAGGGGCGTGCTCGACGAAGTGCTGCCGCCCGACGAGCTGATGTCCGCCGCCATGCAGATCGCGCAGGAGATCGCGTCGAAGAGCCCGGTGGCGATCGGCTACGCGAAGAATGCGGCCAACATGATGGACCTCATGCCGCAGCGCGACGGCTATCGCTTCGAGCAGAACATCACCATGGCGCTGGCCAAGACCGACGACGCGAAGGAAGCGCGCCAGGCCTTCCTCGAAAAGCGCCAGCCCGTCTACAAGGGGCGCTGAACCATGGAAGACGTGGTGAAAGTGGTGGAAGTCGGCAGGGGCCTGGACGCACTGTTCCAGCCGCGCTCGATCGCGATCTTCGGTGCCTCGGACGACGTGACCAAGATCGGCGGCCGGCCGCTGCAGTTCCTGCAGAAATACGGCTATCGCGGCGCGATCTATCCGATCAACCGCAAGGGCGGCAGGGTGCAGTCGCTCCAGGCCTATGCGAACCTGGCGGATCTGCCGCAGACCCCCGACCTGGCGGTCATGGCCGTTCCGCCCGAAAGCGTGTTGGAGGCGATCAAGGACTGCGCCGCCCGCGGTGTGCGCGCGGCGGTGATCCTCTCCTCGGGCTTCTCGGAGATGGGCGAGGAGGGCAGCCGCCTGCAGGCAGAGATCGGCAAGGTGGCGAGGGCATCGGGCATGCGCGTCGTGGGGCCCAATTGCCTCGGCTCCATCGGCGTCGCGGACAGGAGCATTGCCACTTTCTCGGTGGCGCTGGAGTCTGCATTCCCCACGGCGGGCCATGTCGGCATCGTGTCGCAGAGCGGCAACCTCGGCAGCTACACGATGCGGCTCGCCGTCGAGCGGGGCGTCGGCATCAGCCGCCTGCTCACCACAGGCAATGAATGCGACGTGGACATCGCGGACGGCATCGCCTCGCTGGCCAGCGACCCGGCCACTTCGGTGATCCTGTGCTGCATGGAAACGTGCCGCGACGCGGGCAAGCTGGTGCGGGCCATGGCGATGGCGTACGAAGCGGGCAAGCCCATCGTCGTGCTCAAGGTCGGCGTGTCTTCGGCGGGCAGCGAAGCGGCCGCATCGCACACCGGCGCACTGGCTGGGTCGGACGCCGTGTTCGACGTCGTGCTGCGCAATGCCGGCGCCATTCGGGTGCCGAGCATCGAGCAACTGCTGGACGTCGGTCATGCGATCTCCGTGGTCGGACCGGACCGCGCGCCGAAGGGCAATCGCGCCGCGCTGGTCACGGCCTCGGGCGGCTTCGGCGTGCTGATGGCCGATGCAGCCAGCGCCCAGGGCCTGGACCTGCCGAAGCTCTCCGCACGCACGCAGGAGCGGATTCTCTCGGCACTGCCGTATGCATCGCCCGCCAATCCGGTCGACATGACGGCCCAGGTGTCGAGCCGACCGGAGTTGCTGGTGCAGGTGCTGTCCGCGGTGGCGGAAGATGCCTCGTGCGATGCAGTGATCCTGCAGTCGGCCTATGCCTTCCAGATGCCGAGGCTGCGCGACGTCTACCTCGCCGCGCTGGAACAAGTGCGCAAGGCGCATCCGTCGCGGCTCGTCCTGCTGTGCTGCAAGGCGCCGCGCGACACGATGGCGCAACTGAACCAGATGGGCTTCCCGACGGTGGAAACCATCGACGCGGCTTGCGCCACGCTGGCGGCATTGGTGCGGCTCGGCACGCAGGGCGTGCGGGCAAGGGTGCAAGCAGGTCGGCCTTCTTCGCAAGCGCTGTCGCGCGATATCTTCGCCAACGAGGCGAGTGCCAAGGCTGCGCTCGCCCAGGCCGGTGTTCCCGTTCTGAAGGAAGTCACGGCGGGGAGCCGGGACGAGGCGCTGGCCGCAGCGCGCGAGATCGGTTTTCCGGTGGTGCTGAAGATCGTCTCGCCCGACATCGCGCACAAGACCGAGGTGGGCGGCGTCGTGCTCGGCGTGGGTTCGCAGGCGCAGTTGCGCGACGAATACGACAGCCTGCTGGCGCGCGTCGCGCTGAAGGCGCCGCGAGCCCGGATCACCGGCGTGTTGGTGGCGCAGATGGCGCAAGGCGGCACCGAGCTGATCCTCGGCACCAAGAAGGACCCGGTCTTCGGGCCGGTCGTGATGGTCGGCCTGGGCGGGATATTCGCCGAGGTGTTGCGCGACGTCGCCTTGCAAATGGCGCCCGTGACCGAGCAGCAGGCAACGCAGATGCTGCGCTCGCTCAAGGCCTTTCCCCTGCTCGACGGCGCACGGGGCCGGCCGCGCGCGGACGTGGCTGCCGCGGCATGCGCCGTCGCAGCGCTTTCGCAGTTCGCCGCGCGGCATGCGGACGCCATCGCCGAGATCGACATCAACCCATTGGTGGTGCTGGACCAGGGGCAGGGCGCCTTTGCGCTCGATGCACTGCTGGTGCCCGAAACGAAAGGCAAGCCATGAACCCCTCCCTCGAAGGCCGCGCCGCCTTCATCAGCGGCGCCGGCCACGGCATCGGCCGCGCCACCGCGCTCGCCATGGCGAAGCTGGGCGCCACGGTCGGCGTCAACGACCTCAAGCAGGAGTTCGTGCAAGACACGGTCGCGGAAATCCGCAGACTGGGCGGCAAGGCCATCGCGCTGCCGCAGGACGTCTCCACGCGCGAAGGCATGCGCGAGGCCGTGCTGCGCTTCACGCAGGACGCGGGGCGGCTGGACGTGATGGTCAATAACGCGGCCTGGGTACGCTACCAGCCACTGGCGGAGATCACGCCCGAGGTGATGGACCGGATGGTCGATATCGGCTTCAAGTCGGTGATTTGGGGTATCCAGGCCGCCGCCGAGGCGATGGACCCTGAGCGCGGCGGCTCCATCGTCAACGTGGCGTCCATCGCGGCCTTCAAGTCCCCGGCGCGGTCCGTGGTCTATAGCGGCCTGAAAGCCGGCGTGCTCGGGATCACCCGCGCCGCGGCGGCCGACCTGGGCGCGCGCGGCATCCGCGTCAATGCCGTGGCGCCCGGCGCGGTCCCCACCGAAGGCACGGCGAAGCACCGCAACGCGGAACTCGATGCGAAGCGCATCGCGCGCACGCCGCTCGGCCGGCTCGGCACGGTGGAGGACATCGCCGACGCGATCTGCTTCCTGGCCGGCGATGGTTCACGGTTCATCAACGCGGATGTGCTTCGCCTCGACGGCGGCGCATCGGAGACCTCGCTGTGAGCCGTTCGGATACATCCCCCAAACGCCTGCAGAACGTCTACGTGGTCGCGCAGCGGCCGGCCGAACTGCATTCCTTCTACGCGTCGGCGCTGGGGCTGCAACTCAAGTTCCGCGACAAGGATCGCTGGATCCAGTACGGCGTGGGCCATACCAGTGTGGCCCTGGCGTGCAAGGAGGAAGCGGCACCGGCAACGTCCGGGCTCGTGATGGTGTTCGAGGTGGACGACTTCTCCGGGGCGAAGGAACGCATCGTCGGCGCGGGCGGCCAGGTGCTCGGCATCCGAGACATGGGGTCGCATGGGGCGGTCCTGTCGCTGCGCGATCCCGAAGGAAACGTCGTGCAGTTGTTCAAGCGCGCCGTGGCGCCTGCGCAATGAGTTCGACGGCTCAGTGGCAGGCTTTGCTCGATCGCGAGGCCATTCGCGAGTGGCTGTGCTTCCTCGCGCTGCAGCGGCGAAGGATAGAGCGATGATCCGCAACACGGAGAAGTTCGGCGCCTTGCTCGCCGAAGTGCGGCAGTTCGTGCGCACCGAGTGCCTGCCCATCGAGGAGGCTGTCGATCGCGACGACGAAATCCCCGAGCCGCTGGTGCAGCGCATGCGCGAGATCGGGCTGTTCGGCCACAGCATTCCGGAGGCCCATGGCGGCGCCGGGCTGACCACCGAGGAGTTGTCGCTCGTCAACATCGAAGTCTCGCAAGCGGCGACGACGTTCCGGGCGCGCTTCGGCGGCAATACCGGCATCGCGTCGGAATCCATCGTGGTCGACGGCACGCCCCGCCAGAAGGCGGACTACCTGCCCAGGCTCGCCAGCGGCGAGCTGACCGGGTGCTTCGCGCTGACCGAACCGGAAGCCGGGTCCGACGCGACGGCGCAGAAGACGACGGCGGTGCGCGATGGCGGCGACTTCGTGATCAGCGGCAAGAAGTGCTTCATCACCAATGCACCGATCGCGAACCTGTTCACCGTGTTCGCCAGGACGCAACCAGATGCGAAGGGTGCCAACGGGATCACCGCGTTCCTCGTGGAGCGAGGCACGCCCGGCTTGTCGACATCGGCGCCGTACCGCAAGCTCGGACAGCACGGCTCGCCGGTGGGCGAGGTCATCCTGGAGCGGGTCAGGGTTCCGGCCACCGCGATCGTTGGCGGCATCGAAGGGCAGGGATTCCGCACGGCCATGAAGACTCTGAACAAGCAGCGCATCAACCTCGCCGCCCTGTGCGTCGGTCCCGCGATCCGGCTCGTCGAGGAAATGGCGAAGCACGCGCGAACGCGCCGTCAGTTCGGCCAGCCGATCGGCGACTTCCAGCTGGTGCAGCAGATGATCGCCGAGAGCAATACGGAGGTGCATGCCGCGCGTGCGCTCGTGCTCGAGACGGCGCGCAAGCGAGACGACGGCGCCGACGTCACGATGGAGGCGTCCATGTGCAAGCTGTTCGCCTCCGAGATGTGCGGCCGCATCGCGGACCGGGCCGTGCAGGTCTTCGGCGGCAGCGGCTACATCGCCGGCAACGTCGCCGAGCGCTTCTTCCGCGATGTGCGCCTGTTCCGCCTCTACGAGGGGACGAGCCAGATTCACCTGCTCAACATTGCCAAGCGAACCATGCACGGCAGCAACGGCGAACGGTCGGTTGCGGGATAGCCTGCAAGGCCACCTGCGGCGGCCGCGATCTTCTTTAGGCCCCCGAGCCCAGGTAGCCGGATGGCGCGGGCCGGTACTCGATGTGCACGGGATGCTCGCACCCTGGCAGGAGCGGCGCGCCAAGGCCTCCTGATGGAGCACCTGGCCGGCGATGTCTCGCTGGCTGGTTGTCGCGCGCGATTGCGGGCTTTCGCGTGGTCATTTCTCGTCGCCGCAGCGTGCGGAGCCTCGACCTGCGGCCGAATGAACTGCCCTCGTGCTGGAGGCATCCGTGGCCTATCGGGACGCCAAATGTCCAAAGAGCCTCACTAATCGACAAGACATGCATCCACGTCGAAACGAGGATGCACACCGAACGCCATCCCTCTTTTTGCTTTCGCAACCATGGAGCTTCCCATGTCCATCAAAGCGGACGCCGCCACCTCCACACGATGGGAACCATGATGGACGCCCTTGAAAACCTTCTGACTCCGGAGAACTGCGCACTGGTGTTGATCGATCACCAGGCGGGACTGGCATTCGGCGTCCAGTCCATCGACCGCCAAACGCTTCTGAACAACACGATTGCGCTCGTAAGCACGGCCTTGGCGTTCAAGATTCCGATCGTGATCAGCACCTCGGCCACGAAGGTCTACAGCGGGCCGCTGCTCCCCGCGCTGCGCGAATTGCTCGCGGGACAGATCGTCATTGATCGAAGAACGATGAACATCTGGGAGGACCAGGCAGCGCTATCGGCAATCCAGGCGACCGGGCGTCGACGCATCTTGTTCTCAGGAATGCTGACGGAAGCGTGCATCACGTTTCCCGTGCTCTGTGCGCAAGCGTCCGGCTATCAGGCCTATGTCGTCGCAGATACCTGCGGTGGACTGACCCTGTCGGGCCATGAGCTTGCGCTCCAACGGATGAGTTCCAGCGGCGCCGTCATGACGAGCTGGCTCCAGGTCTTGCTGGAGTTGCAACGTGATTGGACGCGCCAGGACACGTACCAAGCCGCGAGAGCCATCATCGAACGCAACGGCGGCGGCTACGGCATGGGTCTCAATTACGCCCGCGACATGCTGCCTGCCAAGTGACCTGACTCTCCCGGACGCAACTTATCAATCCGCCTTTCTTCCGATTCGGCAGACGCCCATGACCTTCGATAGAAGTGTTCCGAAAACACGCCAACCCTTTCATCCTCCGGCACGAGCTGCACGCAGCGATCGCGAACCTCTCGTCAGAGAGTTACGGCGGCCAGGCATACGGGCGACCACAGGCGATCGACGCCGTGCGTCGTCCGGTAGAGACCTGTTGAGTTCGGCCAATCCCTGCCACCTTTGAAGGAAGAAACATGGCTGATTCGAAGACCAGCAAGAAGCGACGCCTCGCGCCGCTCCACACCCCGAGCGATCTGGGCGCCGACGCGACGCGCGACATCTCCGCGGGGCTGAACGTCCTGCTGGCGGACACCGTCGCGCTCTACTTCAAGACGAAGAACTTCCACTGGCACATGTCGGGTCCGTCGTTTCGCGACTACCACCTGCTGCTGGACGAGCAGGCCGACCAGATCTTCGCCACGATCGATCCCATCGCCGAACGCGTGCGCAAGCTCGGCGGGACCACCCTGCGGTCGACGGGCCATGCCTCACGGCTGCAGCGTCTGTCGGACAACGACGCCGACTTCGTGACCCCGATCGGCATGCTGGCCGAGCTGCGCGAAGACAACCAGCGACTCGCCGGCTTCATGCGCGCGACGCACGCGCTGTGCGACGAGTACGGCGACGTCGCCAGCGCGAGCGTGCTGGAGAACTGGATCGACGAAGCCGAGCGTCGCACCTGGTTTCTCTTCGAATCCGTGCGAGAGAGCTGACTGCCGGACCGATCAACCAACCACCTTATCTGCAACATTTCACCAGGAGAACCCATGACCACACTCACATTGCGCGATGGCACCGAGCTCTACTACAAGGACTGGGGAACGGGCCAGCCGATCCTTTTCAGCCACGGCTGGCCGCTCAGCTCGGACATGTGGGAGTACCAGATGCTGTTCTTCGCGCAGCGCGGCTACCGCGCCATCGCGTTCGATCGCCGCGGCTTCGGTCGTTCGAGCCAGCCGTGGGAAGGCTACGACTACGACACCTTCGCTGACGACATCGCCGAACTGATCGAGAAGCTGGACCTGAAGAACGTCGTGCTCGCGGGCTTCTCGATGGGCGGCGGCGACATCGTGCGCTACATCGCGCGCAAGGGCACGGCACGCGTTGCCAAGCTCGCCCTCATCAGCGCCGTGACGCCGCTCTTCATGAAGACGCCCGACCACCCGGTAGGCCCCGACAAGGCGGTCTTCGACGGCATCCGCGCCGGCCTGGCCGCGGATCGGCCGCAGTTCCTGGACGATTTCAGCACGCTCTTCTACGGCACGAACCGCGAGGGGGCCAAGGTCTCGCAGGGCATCTTCAAGCAGACATTGGGAATCGCATTGCAGGCCTCGATCAAGGGCACCATCGATTGCGTGACGGCCTTCTCCGAAACCGACTTCAGGCCGGACATGAAGAAGATCGGCGTGCCTACGCTCGTCATCCATGGCGACGATGACCAGGTGGTCCCGATCGCCGCCACGGGCAAGCTCGCGGCCGAGATGATTCCGGGCAGCCAGTTCAAGGTCTATCCCGGCGCGCCGCATGCCACCTGCTTCACGCACAAGGACCAGGTGAACGCCGACCTGCTGGCGTTCATCCAGGCCTAGCGATTCGCGGGGTGCATGCATGCCAGGCGCGGCGATGACTCCTCCGTTTCCCGAAGGTGCTTACGGCGACCGGCTGGGAGGATATTTCGAGTTGTCGTCGGCGCCCGCGCTCGTCATGCTCCGCACGTCGAGCGCACCGTTTGCGGCGACGCGCATCCGCTGCACGCCCGATCAGCTCGGCATGAAGCAGGAGATCCCGGGGCAGGACGCGTTCGTCGTGACGCTGCACCTCGTTGGCATGCGCCACCACGAGCTCTGGGTGCGCGGCCGGCCCGCGGTGGTCCGGGGCTATTCGCGCGGTGCCATCAGCATCGTCGATCTGCGCGACGAGGTGGCCAGCTACCTCGGCAGCCCGCTGGACGCGCTCAAGTTCTACGTGCCGCATGCGCTGGTGGATGCGGTGGCGGACGCCGCCGGCGTCGCCCGTGTCAGCGCGCTTTCGTGCCTGCCGGGTCTGGTCGATCCGGTGCTGGGACATCTGGGCGCGGCGCTGCTCCCCTTGCTGGACAACCCGCGATTCGCCAACTCGACCATGCTCGAGCACCTGGCCCTGGCAATCTGTGCCCACCTGGTGCGCCGATTCGGCAAGAATACCGAGACCGATGTGCCGGTGACCGAGGCTTCGGCACCTTCACGCCATCGGCTTGCCTTCGATCCCGTGACGTCGCCGCAGGCCGCCAGGCGACGACTGCATCTGCACTGAAGAACCATGACATCTTCCATTTCCGTCCGCGACAATCCTTCGAAGCATCGTTTCGAGGCCGAGTCCCAGGGCGAAGTTGCGGTGGCCGTCTACGCATCGACGGACAAGGTCATCACCTTTCTCCACACCATCGTCCCGGATGCGCTGCGCGGCCAGGGCATCGCGACGCAGCTGGTGCTGGCCGGGTTGGCCTCCGCGCGCGAGCGCGGTCTGCGGGTCATTCCGCAGTGCCCCGTTTTCGCTGCCTACATGCGGAGCCATCCCGAGACCCATGACCTGCTGGCCGATGAGGGCCGTGCCCTGCTCGGCCTTTGAAGGGAGCCGTCGATGGCCGCGGAGGATCGTCGCCCCGAATTGCGGACCGCGACGCTGGACGAGATCATCGGTCGCGAGCCGCCCCGGCCGGACACCGTCACCGCCGTCATCCGGCAGACCGTCAAGCCGGAAGCCGTGGCGCGGTACGAGCAATGGCTGAAGAAAGTGATGCCGATCGCCGCCCGATTCCCCGGCCATCGCGGCGTCAATGTCATCCACCCGGCAGCAGGTACCCTGCAGTACACGATCACCATTCGATTCGATTCGCTGGAACATGCACAAGACTGGTTCGGCTCCGCTGCGCGCCGGCAGCTGGTGGACGAAGCTGCCGCATTCCTGGAGGCCGACGAAACGGTGGAAACGCGCAGTGGCCTCGAGTTCTGGTTCAGGCCGCCGGCGGGGCAGAAGCCGGCCAGGCGCTACAAGCAATTCCTGCTGACGCTGTCGGTGATCTACCCGTTGACCATGCTGGTCCCGGCCATCTTGGGCCGGCTGTTCGATCTTGTGCTCCCGAGGTCGAACTATTTCACCGAGCACTTCATCGCGTCGGCCGCGATCGTTGCCTTGATGGTGTACGTCATCATGCCGAGGTACACGCGGCTGATGTCCCGATGGCTCTACAGGTAGTGCGCCTTGCCCCTCAGCGGCCAACGACGACCGGTGCTGCGGCTTCGCCCTCGCGCGTGCTGTGTTGAAGAGCGACGGCGCAGGCGGCCAGCACCGGCGGAATCGCGAAGCACCAGATATTCACCAAGGTGAAGCTGAGCGCGGCAGCCGCGCAGCCTGCCGCGAAGACCGCGACGCTGCCCGACATGCGCAGCAGGCGGGCGCGTGCGGCGACGGCGTCCTGCGCGGGCAGGCCTCGCAGCAGGTCGGCCAGGTCGATCATGATCTGGGTGGTCGTGCCGGTCATGAGGGTGGTCGGCGGGGCGCTTGCCAGATGAATCCGGTGCGCGGCGTTCTGGATGGCCATCGCCGACACCAGCGCCATGCCCGTGAGCATGGCGAGCCCGCTGTCGCCGTCGCTGAAAGGGCCGAAGCGCACGGCGATCGCCGCGCCCGCGGCGAGCAGCAGCGTCTTGAGGACCAGCATCGTGCGCAGGACCGGCAGGCCGAAGTCGGGCAGCTTGTAGCTCAGCCAGCGTGTCAGGACGACGACGACACAGAACACCGGCAATGCCAGGAGCTTGGTCAGTGCCCCCGAGGTGCCGTGCACCAGCGCCGCGCCGAAGGTCACGAAGTTTCCGGTGACGTGGGCGGTGAACAGGCCCTGGAGCGCCAGGAAGCCGGCGGTATCCACGAAGCCCCCGTTGAGGCTCATGAGCAAAGGAAGGGACGGTTTCATGCGGAGGCCTTCATGGATGGGGGAGCGCTTCTGCGCGCAGGGCGCCATGGTGCGCCTTCGGCGCACGCGCCGTCTTGTCGGGTTGACTGACGCTTTGCACATTCGGGCGCTGGCGTGGCCCGGCGTTCAAGCCGGGCGACTCTTGTTCAAGACAGGTGGGTGAGGGTGGGTTAAATATTCGGCGAGATAGTCGAACCGAGAGATCCCCCATGGCAAGACAAAGCAGGCCGCCGACGCTGACCACGACAGGCGGCGCGCCCGTTGCGGACAGTCAGCACTCGATCACGGCCGGCCCTCGCGGACCGATCCTGATCCAGGACTACCAGATGGTCGAGAAACTGGCGTACCTGGCGCGCGAGCGCATCCCGGAGCGGGTGCTCCATGCCAAGGGCGCTGCCGCCTTCGGCACCCTCCGCATCACGGGCGATCTCTCGCGCCACACCAGGGCCCGGGTTCTTCAGCCCGGCCAGCGAACGCCGGTCCTGGTCCGCTTCTCCGGGCTGACGGGCGAGCGCGGCTGCGCCGACGCGGAGCGCGACGTGCGCGGCTTCGCCCTCAAGGCCTATACGGAAGAGGGCAACTGGGACCTGGTCGGCAGCCACCTGCCGGTGGCCTGTATCCGCGACCCGCAGAAGTTTCCCGATCTGGTCCGGGCCATGAAGCGCCATCCGGTGAGCCACTTGCGCTCGCCCACGGCGATCTGGGACTTCTGGTCGCTGTCGCCGGAAAGCCTGCACCAGATCGTCATGCTGTTCTCCGACCGCGGCCTGCCGGCGGGCTTCCGCCACATGCATGGCTACGGCACGCACGCTTTCGGGCTCATCAGCGCGGCCAACGAACGGGTGTGGGTCAAGTTTCATTTCAAGACGCAGCAGGGCATCCGCTGCCTGACGAACGCCGAGTCCCGCGAGGTGATCGCCGACGATCGGGAAAGCGCGCAGCGCGACCTGTTCGAAGCGATCGAGCGCGGCGAGCATCCGCGCTGGTCGCTGCAGGTGCAGGTGATGAGCGAAGCGCAGGCGGCCGCGATGCCATTCAACCCCTTCGACGCGACCAAAGTCTGGCCGCAGCAGGAATTTGCGCCGATGGAACTCGGCACGCTCGAACTCGATGCCAATCCGGACAACTACTTTGCACAGGTGGAGCAGGCCACCTTCAACCCGGCCAACATCGTGCCTGGCATCTGCTTTTCACCCGACAAGATGCTGCAGGGGCGGCTGCTCGCCTATGCCGATGCGCAGCGCTACCGGGTCGGTACGCACCACGAGGCGCTGCCCGTGAACCGTCCGAGGTCCCCCGTGCACACCTACCATGCGGATGGCGCCATGCGTCTGAATGTTCCAGCCCGGACCGACGCCTATTACGAGCCCAACTCGTTCGGGGGACCGCGTCCCGACCGCCAGCTCGCGGAGCCGGCGCTGCCGCTGAGCGGCGACGCCATGCGCTTCGACGATCGCCAGGGACTCGGCGACCATGCGCAGGCGGCTGCCTTGTACCGCCGCATGGACAGCGGCCAGAGGCAGCGGCTGTTCGAGAACATCGCGGCGTCGATGGCCGCGGTGCCCGAGGCCATTCAGCGGCGCCAGATCGCGCACTTCCGGCTGATCGACGTCTCGTTTGGAAAGGGCGTGGCGGCGCAGCTTGGAATTGAATGAAAGCGAAAGTCACGGGTACGTTTTGTGCTGAGCCTTGAACTCCTGGCGTCGCGCGTTGCACGCGATGCGGCCGACGCCACGTTCGTTCAAGAAAGCGCGCTAAGCTTCTATCCGAAGTTCGGCGCCGAGCGGCAAATAGCGCTTTCCTATCTTCAACTCTTGTTCTGTCAGGCCATGCACGCTGAAACCAGCTCTTTCGGGGCGAGAGGAAGCTCTCCCCAGGCAGCCAAAGCCGCATCATCCTTGCCGGATCTTTCGGTCGGACCGAAGGACACGCTGGGTTGCACGTCCACGCATCTCCACAAGGACCTGGAGCTCTCGGCCGGCGGCGTCAGGGTCTACCGCAAGACGACCGAGGGCACGCAGCTCGACTACGTGGAGACGCCGGCCAGCGGCCGTGGCGTGCTCGTCGGAATTTCGCTGCGCGACGGCCACCGGAGGCGGATTCTTCATGAGCACCATGCGTCGTGCCATGACTTCGTCAGGGGCTCCATCTACATCCGCGACTTCAGCGATCGCTATCGCGCCGACATGAAGTCCTCCTTCGATTTCGTGCTGCTCGAAATCTCGCATGCCGCGATCGAGCGCGCGATCGAGGAGAGGGATGGCCCCCGTATCAGCGGTCTCGCGCGGGTCACTGCTGTCAAGGACGAGGTGCTCGTCAACCTCGCTTCGGCGCTGACGCCGGCGCTCGAACGGCCTGCCGAGACGAGCATGCTGTTCATCGATCAGATGAGCGTCGCCATGGGGACCTATCTTCTCGAGAGGTATGGCGGCGCCCCCGCGGCGAGCCCCAGGAAGAATCGGATTCTTTCGCGTTCACAGGAGGCGCGGGCGAAGGAAATGCTGCGAAGCAAGATCGACGGCAGCATTTCGATCACCGACATCGCGGACGCCTGCAACCTGTCGCGCAGCTATTTCATCCACGCCTTTCGCGAGACCACGGGCCAGACGCCGCATCAGTGGTTGATCGCCCAACGGCTGGAGCGTGCACGCACGCTCCTCATGGACTTCGAGTGCCCGCTCGCGGACGTCGCCGCAGCCTGCGGCTTTGCCGACCAAAGTCACTTCACGCGCGCCTTCACCCAGAGCATGGGAACGCCGCCTGGCAATTGGCGCCGAAGGGTGCGGGTCGGCAGCTGAAATGGAGAAATCAGCGTCGCATTGTTCAAGCCCAAAAACGCGCGACCGGGTTGGCGCTATCGGGACCGCGGGAGCGGCCTTGTAACCATCTGCGTCCGGCACCGCATAAGGTGCGATGCATGCACTCCCGGGCGGGTGGCGTCCCTGGAACACGACGAATTTGCGATCTTCCGCCGGCAGGAGCAAACTGACGGATCGGCGACCCCGCCGTATTTGCGCATAAGGAGGATTGCCATGTCCATTCCTTCCCATCTGTCCAGCTATCTCGACCAGCGTGGCGCACGCTATGACGTCTCCATGCACGGACACAGCCATAGCAGCCTGGAGACCGCCCGCTGCGCCAACGTGAGCCCGGGTCAACTGGCCAAATCGGTCATCCTCGAGGACGAACACGGTTGCGTGATGGCCGTCGTTCCCGCCGACAAAATGGTCATGCTCGGCGAGTTCTCCCGCTTTGTCGGTCGCCACAAGCTGAAGCTGGCCGGCGAGGCCCGGATTGCGGCGCTGTTCGATGACTGCGATCCCGGCGCGATACCGCCAGTCGGAATGGCATGGGGGCTGCCGACTATCGTCGATGACGAACTCGAAAGCAACGACGTCGTCTACATGGAAGGTGGCGATCACGAGCGGCTGCTGCGGATGTCGCACGAGCAGTTCCATGCGCTGATGCGTGCCCAGCCGCACGGGAGCTTCTCCAAGACCCCGGAGCTCTGAAGGCAGCTGACGGGCGCGCTGACCGGAAGCCATGGTCACGGCGACCTTCCGGTTCTACGAGGAGCTGAACGACTTCCTCGCGCGTGAGCGGCGAGGGCGCGAGTTCTCCTGCCGGTGCGCGCGAAGGGCGACCACCAAGCACATGATCGAGGCGCTCGGCGTTCCCCATACCGAGGTCGAACTGGTGCTGGTCAACGGCGGGTCGGTCGGCTTCGAGACCCTGCTGCACGACGGCGACCGGGTAGCCGTCTTTCCGCAGTTCGAAGCCCTCGACATCACGCCGCTGCTGCGCGTTCGCGAGCGTGCGTTGCGTGTGACCCGTTTCGTCGCGGACGCGCACCTGGGTGGCCTCGCGCACCTGCTGCGCATGACCGGGTTCGACACGCTGTACGACAACCATTTTCGCGACGAAGAGATCGAGCGTATCGCTGGCGCGCAAGGACGCATCGTGCTGACGAGAGATCGAGAGCTGCTCAAGCGCCGGGGCATCACGCATGGCTGCTACGTGCATGCGTTGCGATCCGCGCAACAGTTGCGCGAGGTCTTTGATCGACTCGACCTTGCGCGCGGCGCGCGGCCGTTCACGCGATGCCTGGACTGCAACACGCCCTTGCACGAGATCGACAAGTCGCTGGTCGCCTCGACCTTGCCGGCGATGGTGCGCGAACGCTACCAGCGTTTCAGCACCTGCGATGCATGCCGGCGCGTCTTCTGGGAGGGCTCGCATTGGCAGCGGATGCGCGCCATGGTGGACGAGTTGGTGGCGCCAGCGCAAGGATGAGGCGGCAGCGGGATACAAGAGTTTCGGGCCGCAACCGCCGCCTGCGGTGCCTCGTTGGCCGCCTCAGGGTTTGCCCCCAATCATCGGTCCGGTGAATCGGACGGCCGCATCGCTCCGCATCCGGATCAGCGGCGGAGCGCACGCCTCGATTTCGCCTCATCCCAATGAAATCAACAACTTAGAGCGCTTTCCGCGCCGCGCGCCGCGTGGCACATCGATTGCTCTGTACCCAGGCCGACCGCGTCGCTCGATGCGGGTCCTGGCCATGACACTGGAGACAAACCGATGAGCACCATGGGCGACCTTGACCCCACGGAAACTGGCGAGTGGGTCGACGCGCTGGGCGCGGTCCAACAGCACCGGGGCAGCGAGCGCGCGAACTTTCTGTTGAATCGCCTGGTCGACGAAGGCCGCCGCGACGGCGTGTACGTGCCCCGTTCGCTGAACACGGCCTACAAGAACACGATCCCGCCAGAGAAGGAAGAAAAATCTCCCGGCAACCGCGAGATCGAACACCGCCTGCGCTCGATCATCCGCTGGAACGCGATGGCGATCATCCTGCGCGCCAACAAGGACTCGTCCGAACTCGGTGGCCATATCGCGAGCTTCCAGTCGGCGGCCACGCTCTACGACATCGGCTTCGGCCACTTCTGGCATGCCGCCACCGACACGCACGGCGGCGACTTGCTCTTCATCCAGGGCCACAGCTCGCCCGGCATCTACGCGCGTGCCTTCCTCGAAGGCCGCTTGAGCGAGCAGCAACTGCTCAACTACCGCCAGGAGGCCGAGGGCAAGGGCATCCCGTCGTACCCGCACCCCTGGCTGATGCCCGACTTCTGGCAGTTCCCCACGGTCTCGATGGGGCTTGGCCCGCTGATGGCGATCTACCAGGCGCGCTTCCTCAAGTACCTGCACGGCCGCGGTCTCGCCGACACCGCGCCGCGCAAGGTCTGGGCCTTCATGGGCGACGGCGAAATGGACGAGCCCGAATCGCTCGGCGCCATTTCGCTGGCGGGCCGCGAGAGCCTGGACAACCTCGTGTTCGTCATCAACTGCAACCTGCAGCGCCTGGACGGCCCGGTGCGCGGCAACGGCAAGATCGTGCAGGAACTCGAGAGCGTGTTCCGCGGCGCCGGCTGGAACGTCATCAAGGTGCTCTGGGGCAGCGGCTGGGACGCGCTGCTCGCCAAGGACAAGAGCGGCAAGCTGCTGCAGCGCATGGAAGAGTGCGTCGACGGCGAATACCAGGACTTCAAGAGCAAGAGCGGCGCCTACGTGCGAGAGCATTTCTTCGGCAAGTACGAAGAGACCAAGGCCCTGGTCGCCGACATGAGCGACGAGCAGATCTGGGCGCTGACCCGCGGCGGCCACGACCCCGAGAAAGTGTTCGCCGCCTATGCCGCCGCCGTCAAGCACAAGGGCCAGCCCACGCTGATCCTGCCCAAGACGGTGAAGGGCTACGGCATGGGCGAATCGGGCGAGGGCCAGATGATCGCCCACCAGGCCAAGAAGATGACGCAGGACGCGCTGCGCGGCTTCCGCGACCGCTTCCAGATCCCGGTGTCCGATGAAGAGCTGCCCAAGGTGCCCTTCATCCAGCTCGCCGAAGACAGCCCCGAGATGAAGTACCTGCGCGAGCGCCGCGCCGCGCTCGGCGGCTATCTGCCGCAGCGCCGGCGCAAGTCGGTCGCGCTCGAGATTCCGCCGCTGGCCAACTTCGAGCGCCTGCTCAAGGACACCGGCGAGCGCGAGATCTCCACCACCATGGCCTTCGTGCAGATGCTCGGCACGCTGGTTCGCGACAAGGCCATCGGCAAGCACGTGGTGCCCATCGTGCCCGACGAGTCGCGCACCTTCGGCATGGAAGGCATGTTCCGCCAGCTCGGCATCTGGTCCTCGCTCGGCCAGCTCTACAAGCCGCAGGACGCCGACCAGCTCATGTACTACCGCGAGTCGAAGGACGGGCAGGTGCTGCAGGAAGGCATCAACGAGGGCGGCGCGATGTCCAGCTGGATCGTCGCGGCCACCTCGTACAGCACCAACAACGTGCCGATGATTCCGTTCTACATCTACTACTCGATGTTCGGCCTGCAGCGCGTGGGCGACCTGGCCTGGCTGGCCGGCGACATGCGTGCGCGCGGCTTCCTGCTCGGCGGCACCGCGGGGCGCACCACGCTCAACGGCGAAGGCCTGCAGCACGAGGACGGCCACAGCCACATCCTGGCCGGCACCATTCCGAACTGCATCTCGTACGACCCGACCTTCGCCTACGAGGTGGTGGCCATCGTGCGCGACGGCATGCGCCGCATGTACGCCGAGCAGGAGGACGTGTACTACTACATCACCCTCATGAACGAGAACTACCCGCACCCCGGCATGCCCGAGGGCAGCGAGGCGGGCATCCTCAAGGGTCTCTACCAGCTCAGCGACGGCGGCAAGACGCCGAAGAAGGGCCACCGCGTGCAGCTCATGGGCAGCGGCACCATCCTGCGCGAGGTGATGTTCGCGGCCGAGCTGCTCAAGAGCGACTTCGGCATCGTCGCCGACGTGTGGAGCGCCACCAGCTACAACGAACTGCGCCGCGACGGCATGGCCGCCGAGCGCTGGAGCCGGCTGCACCCGACCCAGCCGGCGCGCAGGAGCCATGTCGAGCAATGCCTCGACGGCCACGACGGCCCCGTCGTCGCGGCCACCGACTACATGCGCAACTACGCCGATCAGGTGCGCGAGTACGTGCAGGCCGCGGGCCGGCGCTACACGGTGCTCGGCACCGACGGCTTCGGCCGCAGCGACTACCGCCGCAAGCTGCGCCGCTTCTTCGAGGTCGACCGCTGGCACGTGGTCGTGGCCGCGCTCAAGGCGCTGGCCGACGACGGCGTCATCCGGCACACCGTGGTGGCCGAGGCCATCGAGAAGTACGGGCTCCAAGCCGACCGCGCCGCCCCCTGGACCGTCTGAGGCACGACAGAACATGAGCAACGCAATCGACATCAAGGTTCCCGACATCGGCGATTTCAGCGACGTGCCGGTCATCGAGATCTTCGTGAAGCCGGGCGACACGGTGAAGGCCGAAGACCCGCTGGTCTCGCTCGAATCCGACAAGGCCACGATGGACGTGCCCGCGCCGCGCGGCGGCGTGGTCGAGTCCATTGCCGTGAAGCTGGGGGACAAGGTCAGCGAAGGCAGCGTCATCATGACCTTCAAGGCCGAGGGCAGCGCTGCTGCTGCGTCGGCGGCGACCGGCGAGGCGCCCGCGGCGACCGTTGCTGCAGCCGCGCCGGCCGCAGCCGCCGCCGCACCGGCGCAGGACGCCGCATCCTCCGGCGGCATCGACGAAGCCGCCTTCGCGCTCGCCTACGCCGGCCCGGCGGTGCGCAAGCTGGCGCGCGAACTCGGTGTCGACCTCGGCAAGCTCAAGGGCACCGGCGACCACGGTCGCATCGTGCGCGCCGACGTCGAGGCCTTCGCGAAGGGTGGCGATGCAGCCGCTGTACCGACCGCCGGCAAGGCCGCTGCGGCGCCCTCCGGCGGTGGCGTCGGCGGCATCGACCTGCTGCCCTGGCCCAAGGTCGACTTCGCCAAGTTCGGCCCGACCGAACGAAAGGAACTGTCGCGCATCAAGAAGATCAGCGCAGCCAACCTGCACCGCAACTGGGTCGTCATTCCGCATGTCACGACCCACGACGAGGCCGACATCACCGAGCTCGAACCCTTCCGCGTGCAGATGAACAAGGAGCTGGAAAAGTCGGGCGTGAAGATCAGCATGCTGCCCTTCATGATGAAGGCGGCCGTGGCCGCGCTGAAGAAGTTTCCGGAGTTCAACGCCAGCCTCGACGGCGACGCGCTGGTGCTCAAGAACTACTGGCACATCGGCTTTGCGGCCGACACGCCCAACGGCCTCATGGTGCCGGTGATCCGCGACGCCGACAAGAAGACCGTGCCCGAGATCGCCAAGGAGATGGGCGAGCTCGCCAAGCTCGCGCGCGACGGCAAGCTCAAGCCCGACCAGATGTCGGGCGGCACCTTCACCATCAGCTCGCTCGGCGGCATCGGCGGCATCTACTTCACGCCGATCATCAATGCGCCCGAGGTCGCCATCATGGGCGTCTGCAAGAGCTACTGGAAGCAGCACTCCGCCGACGGCAAGACCTACACCTCGCGCCTCACGCTGCCGCTGTCCCTGTCCTGGGACCACCGCGTGATCGACGGCGCCGCCGCCGCGCGCTTCAACGTCTATTTCGCCAACGTGCTCGCCGACCTGCGGCGCGTGCTGTTCTGAAGGAAGCTCCCAAATGGCACACACGGTGGAAGTCAAGGTCCCCGACATCGGCGACTTCAAGGATGTCGCGATCATCGAGCTGCTGGTCAAGCCCGGCGAAGTCATCGCGGTCGATACCGGCCTCGTCATGGTGGAGTCCGACAAGGCCTCGATGGAGATTCCGTCGAGCCATGCGGGCACGGTGAAGGAGCTCAAGGTCGCGCTCGGCGACAAGGTCAGCGAAGGCTCGGTGATCCTGGTGATCGAGACGTCGGCGGCAGCGCCGGCGGCAGCGCCGCCCCCGGCGCCTGCACCGGCAACTGCCGCGGCACCCGTGGCCGCCGCATCCGCACCCACGGCGGGCAGCTACGCCGGCAAGGCCGACATCGAGTGCGAGGTGCTGGTGCTCGGCGCCGGTCCCGGCGGCTATTCGGCCGCCTTCCGCAGCGCCGATCTCGGCATGAAGACCGTGCTGGTCGAGCGCTACGCCACGCTCGGCGGCGTGTGCCTCAACGTCGGCTGCATCCCGTCGAAGGCGCTGCTGCACACGGCCAGCGTGATGGACGAGGTGAAGCTGCTTGCCAGACACGGCATCAAGTACACCGCGCCCGAAGTCGACATCGACGCGCTGCGCGACTTCAAGGACGGCGTCGTCAGGAAGCTCACCGGCGGCCTGGCCGGCATGGCCAAGGCGCGCAAGGTCGAGGTCGTGACCGGCGTCGGCAGCTTCCTCGACGCCTACCACGTCGAGGTGGTGGCCGAGGGCGGCGCGAAGAAGGTGGTGAAGTTCGCCCAGGCCATCATCGCCGCGGGCTCGCAGGCCGTGAAGCTGCCCTTCATGCCCGAGGACGAACGCGTCGTCGACTCCACCGGCGCGCTGCTGCTCAAGGCCATTCCGAAGCGCATGCTGGTGGTCGGCGGCGGCATCATCGGCCTCGAGATGGCCACGGTGTATTCGACGCTGGGCACGCGCATCGATGTGATCGAGATGCTCGACGGCCTGATGCAGGGCGCCGACCGCGACCTCGTCAAGGTGTGGGAGAAGGTCAACGCGACGCGCTTCGACAAGGTGATGCTCGAGACCAAGACCGTGGGTGCCAAGGCGACGAAGGCCGGCATCGAGGTCAGCTTCGAAGGCGCGAAGGCACCGAAGGAGCCGCAGGTCTACGACCTCGTGCTCGTGGCCGTGGGCCGCAGTCCCAATGGCAAGAAGATCGGCGCCGACAAGGCCGGCGTGGCCGTCACCGAGCGCGGCTTCATCGACGTCGACAAGCAGATGCGCACCAACGTGCCGCATATCTTCGCCATCGGCGACATCGTCGGCCAGCCCATGCTCGCGCACAAGGCCGTGCACGAGGCGCATGTGGCGGCCGAGGCGGCCCATGGCGAGGCTTCGTTCTTCGATGCCAGGCAGATTCCCTCGGTCGCCTACACCGACCCCGAAGTGGCCTGGGCCGGCAAGACCGAGGAGGAGTGCAAGGCCGAAGGCCTGAAGGTCGGCAAGGCCGTGTTCCCGTGGGCCGCGTCGGGCCGGGCCATCGCCAACGGGCGCGACGAGGGCTTCACCAAGCTGCTGTTCGACGAGGCCACGCACCGCATCGTCGGCGGCGGCATCGTCGGCACGCATGCGGGCGACCTGATCAGCGAGCTGTGCCTGGCCATCGAGATGGGCTGCGAGCCCGGCGACATCGGCAAGACCATCCACCCGCATCCGACACTCGGCGAATCCATCGGCATGGCGGCCGAGCTGTTCGAAGGGCATTGCACCGACCTGCCCCCGGTGAAGAAGAAGTAGGCCGCCCGCCATGCCGCTCACACTGGCTTTCGAGGCCCTGGGATCGGGGCCTCCGGTGGTGATCCTGCACGGCCTGTTCGGCGCGGGACGCAACTGGACGCAGGTCGCGCAGGCGCTGGCCTCGGGCCATCGCGTCTACCTGCCCGACGCCCGAAACCACGGCGCCTCGCCGTGGGCCGGGTCCATGTCATACGCCGAGATGGCGGGCGACGTGCGCGCGCTGATCGAGCGCGAGCATCTGCAGCGGCCCTTCGTGATCGGCCACAGCATGGGCGGCAAGACGGCGATGGCCCTCGCGCTCTCGCACCCGCAAGCCATCGGCGGCATCGCCGTGATCGACATCGCGCCCGAGAGCTACACCCACCAGTTCTCGTCGTACGTGTCGGCCATGCGCAGCCTCGACGTGGCCGGCGCGGCCGGCCGCCGCGAGATCCACCAGGCGCTGGCCGACAGCCTCAGCGCCGAAGCCCCGGTCGACGTCCTGATGCAGAGCCTGCGCCGGCAGCACGACCGCTTCGACTGGCGGCTCAACCTGCTCGCCACCGGCCTGTGCATGCGCGAGCTGTGCGGCTTTCCCGAAGCGCTGCGCGACGCGCGCTACGGCGGACCGGCGCTCTTCATCCACGGCGCCGAGTCCGACTACGTGCCGCCTTCGTCGCTCGCCGGCATCCGTGCGCTGTTCCCGCGTGCGGCGACCGAGCGCATCGCCGATGCCGGCCACTGGGTGCATGCCGACCAGCCCGCGGCGCTGCTGCGCGGACTGCGCGGCTGGCTGGCCGACGCCTGCGCGGCCGCCCCTCATTGACATCCCCACGGAGAAACCATGTCCGACAACCTGCGCGAAGCCGCCCTCGACTACCACCGCTATCCCACGCCCGGCAAGATCTCGGTGAACCCGACCAAGCCGATGGCCACCCAACGCGACCTCGCGCTCGCCTACTCGCCCGGCGTGGCCGACGCCTGCATGGAGATCGTGCGCGACCCGGCCGAGGCCATGAATCTCACCTCGCGCGCCAACCTGGTGGCGGTCATCACCAACGGAACGGCGGTGCTGGGCCTGGGCAACATCGGCCCGCTGGCCGGCAAGCCGGTGATGGAAGGCAAGGGCTGCCTGTTCAAGAAATTCGCCGGCATCGACGTGTTCGACATCGAGCTCGACGAGACCGACCCCGACGCGCTGATCGACACCATCGCGCGCATGGAGCCCACCTTCGGCGGCATCAACCTCGAAGACATCAAGGCGCCCGAATGCTTCTACATCGAGAAGAAGCTGCGCGAGCGCATGAAGATCCCGGTCTTCCACGACGACCAGCACGGCACCGCCATTGTCGCGGCCGCCGCCATCCTCAATGCGCTGCGCCATGTGAACAAGGACATCCGAGAGGTGAAGCTGGTGGCCTCGGGCGCCGGCGCGGCGGCACTGGCCTGCCTCGACCTGATCGTGAGCCTCGGCTTGCCGATGCACAACATCTACGTGTCGGACAGTGCGGGCGTGGTCTACACCGGCCGCAAGGAGCAGATGGATCCGAACAAGGCCCGCTATGCGCAGGACAGCTCGGCGCGCAAGCTGGCCGACGTGATCGGCGGCGCCGACATCTTCCTCGGCCTCTCTGCCGGCGGCGTGCTCAAGCCGGAGATGGTGAAGGAGATGGGGCGCGATCCGATCATCCTCGCGATGGCCAACCCGACGCCGGAGATCCTGCCGGAAGACGCGCTGGCCGTGCGCCCCGACGCCATCCTCGGCACCGGCCGGTCGGACTACCCGAACCAGGTCAACAACGTGCTGTGTTTTCCGTTCATCTTCCGCGGCGCGCTCGATGTCGGCGCGACCACCATCAACGAAGAGATGAAGCTCGCCGCCGTGCGCGCCATCGCCGAGCTCGCGCATGCCGAGATCCCCGAAGTGGTGGCGCAGGCCTATGGCGCGCTCGGCCTGCGTTTCGGCCGCGACTACCTGATCCCCAAGCCTTTCGACCCGCGCCTGATCGAGGCGGTCGCGCCCGCGGTGGCGCAGGCCGCGGCCGACAGCGGCGTGGCCACACGGCCGATCGCCGACATGAAGGCCTACCGCCAGCGCCTGTCGCAGTTCGTCTATCAGTCGGGCAGCAGCATGCAGCCGCTGTTCGCAGCCGCCAAGCAGTCGCCCAAGCGCGTGGTCTACGCCGAGGGCGAGGACGAGCGCGTGCTGCGCGCCGCGCAGGTGGTGGTGGACGAAGGCCTGGCGCGGCCGCTGCTGCTGGGCCGCCCCGAGGTGATCGCCGAGCGCATCGCACAGTACGGCCTGCGCCTTGCGCCGGGCACCGACTGCGAGGCTGTCGACCTGCTCGACCCCGCCGTGCACGGTGACGCGGCCGAGGCCTACTACCAGCTCAAGCGCCGCGACGGCGTCTCGCGCCTGGTGGCGCAGACCGAGATGCGCAGCCGCGGCACGCTGCTCGCGGCGATGCTGGTGCGCCAGGGCCGGGCCGACGCCATGCTGTGCGGCACATTGGGTGGCTACGGCGACCACCTGCGCCATGTGCGCGACGTGATCGGCCTGCGCCCGGGCACGAAGACCATGGCCGCCATGCAGATGCTGATGCTGCCGGGACGCCAGCTCTTCATCTGCGACACGCACGTCAACCGCGACCCCGATGCGGCGCAGATCGCCGAGATCACATTGCTGGCGGCCGAAGAGGTGCGCCGCTTCGGCGTGACGCCGAGTGTGGCGCTGCTGTCGCACTCGAATTTCGGCGGCTCGGACGCGGCGTCGGCCCTGAAGATGCGCGAGGCGCTCGCGCTCATCAAGGCGAGCGATCCGCAGCTCGCGGTGGAGGGCGAGATGCGCGGCGACGCGGCGCTGTCCAAGTCGATCCTCGACCACGAGTTCCCGGACTCGGCGCTGGACACCGAAGCCAACGTGCTCATCATGCCCAACGTCGACGCGGCCAACATCTCCTACAACCTGCTGCGCATGGCGGCCGGCAGCGGCATCACGGTGGGCGGAATCCTGCTGGGCGCGGCACGCTCGGTGCACATCCTCACGCCGTCGTCCACCGTGCGCCGCATCGTCAACATGACGGCGCTGGCGGTGGTCGACGCCAACTCGCACCGCGGCGCGGCGCCATTCGAAAGCCTTGCGCAGCACGCGCACGCCGCCTCTGCCGCCCGCGTCTGAAATCTTCAAGGAGACATCCATGGACCACCAACCCGTATCCAAGCCTTTGTACAAGTCGCTCTACTTCCAGGTCATCACGGCCATCGTGATCGGGGTGCTGCTGGGCCATTTCTATCCCGACACCGGCGCGGCGATGAAGCCGCTGGGCGACGGCTTCATCAAGCTCATCAAGATGATCATCGCGCCGATCATCTTTTGCACGGTGGTGGTCGGCATCGCCGGCATGGAGGACATGAAGAAGGTCGGCAAGACCGGCGGCCTGGCGCTGCTGTATTTCGAGATCGTCAGCAGCATCGCGCTGGTGGTCGGCCTGGTGATCATCAACATCGTGCGGCCCGGCGCCGGCATGAACGTCGACGTGAGCCAGCTCGACACCAAGTCGATCGCCGCCTACACCGCTCCCGGGCAGATGCAGGGCACGGTCGACTTCCTGCTGCACGTGATCCCGAACACGGTGGTCGATGCGTTCGCCAAAGGCGAGATCCTGCAGGTGCTTCTGATCGCCGTGATGTTCGGCTTCGCGCTGCACAAGTTCGGCGGTCGCGGCACGCTCGTGTTCGACTTCATCGAGAAGTTCTCGCACGTGCTGTTCGTGATCGTCGGCTACATCATGAAGCTGGCGCCCATCGGTGCCTTCGGCGCGATGGCCTTCACGATCGGCAAGTACGGCGTCGGCTCGCTGCTGCAGCTCGGCCAGCTGATGGCGACGTTCTACGCCACATGCCTGCTCTTCATCTTCGTCGTTCTCGGCGGCATCGCGCGTTTCCACGGCTTCAGCATCTGGAAGTTCATCAAGTACATCAAGGAAGAGCTGCTGATCGTGCTGGGCACTTCCTCGAGCGAATCGGTCCTGCCGCGCATGATGGCCAAGCTCGAGAACCTGGGCGCCAAGAAGTCGGTGGTCGGCCTGGTCATCCCGACCGGCTACTCCTTCAACCTCGACGGCACCTCGATCTACCTGACGATGGCGGCGGTGTTCATTGCGCAGGCCACCAACACCGACATGACCCTGACGCAGCAGATCACCCTGCTGCTGGTGCTGCTGCTGACGTCCAAGGGCGCGGCCGGCGTGACCGGCAGCGGCTTCATCGTGCTGGCCGCCACCCTGTCGGCGGTGGGCCATGTGCCGGTCGCAGGCCTGGCGCTGATCCTGGGCATCGACCGCTTCATGTCGGAAGCCCGCGCGCTGACCAACCTGATCGGCAACGGCGTCGCCACGGTCGTGGTCGCCAAATGGACCAACGAACTGGACACCGAGCGCATGAAGCGCGTCCTTGACAACGAGACGCCGGCCGATGCCGACGCGCCCGAGGCCGTGCTGGACCAGGTCGAGACCCGCATGCCCGTGGCGCAGCCGCGCTGAAGCGATCACATGCCTCTGCGGAGCAGCCAGACATGAACAACCCCATGCAGAGGCACCGCGTCGTCATCGTGGGCGGCGGCGCCGGCGGGCTGGAGCTGGCCACGCGTCTCGGCGATTCTCGCGGCTTGCGGGGCCGCGCGGAGATCACGCTGATCGACAAGCACCGCACCCATGTGTGGAAGCCCAAGCTGCACGAGATCGCCTCGGGCAGCATGGACATGAGCGCGCACGAGGTCGACTACCTCGCGCAGGCGCACTGGCACCGCTTCCGCTTCCGGCTCGGCGAGCTGACCGGCATCGACCGCGAGCGGCGCGAGGTGCATGTCGCGCCCTACCTGGACGACGAGGGCCGGCTGGTCACGCCGGCGCGCGCCTTCGCCTACGACACGCTGGTGGTCGCCATCGGCAGCCTCAGCAACGATTTCGGCACGCCCGGCGTGCGGGAGCATGCGCTGCGGCTCGAGTCGAAGGCGGACGCGCAGCGCTTTCACCAGCGCATGGTCAACGCCTGCATCCGCGCGCATGCGCAGACCACGCCGCTGCGGCCCGAGCAGCTGCACGTGGCGATCATCGGTGCGGGCGCCACGGGCGTGGAGCTGGCGGCCGAGCTGCATCGCACCACGCGCGAGGTCGTGGCCTACGGGCTCGACCGGGTGGACGCCGAAAAGGACATCCAGGTCAGCGTGATCGAGGCCGCCGACCGCGTCCTGCCCGCGCTGCCGCCGCGCTTGTCGTCCGCCACCGAGGCGCTGCTGCGCAAGCTGGGCGTGGACGTGCACACCTCGGCCAAGGTGGCCGAAGTGCTGCCCGAGGGCGTGCGCCTGGCCGACGGCCGCACGCTGCCGGCCGAGCTGGTGGTGTGGGCCGCGGGCGTGAAGGCGGCCGATTTCATGAAGGACATCGCGGGGCTCGAAACCAACCGCGGCAACCAGCTCGCGGTGCTGCCGACGCTGCAGACCACGCGCRATGCCGACATCTTCGCCATCGGCGACTGCGCGGCCTGCGACTGGCCCGAGGCCAACGGCGGCAAGGGCGGCCTGGTGCCGCCGCGCGCGCAGGCGGCGCACCAGCAGGCCTCGCACGTCGCCGCGCAGATCCGCCGGCGCATGGCGGGCAAGGCGCTCAAGCCCTACCGCTACCGCGATTTCGGCTCGCTGGTGTCGCTCGGTGAATTCAGCACCGTGGGCAACATGATGGGTGGCCTGATCGGCGGCAGCCTGATGGTCGAAGGCCTGTTCGCGCGGCTCATGTACGTGTCGCTCTACAAGATGCACGAGCTGGCGCTGCACGGCGTCGTCAAGGTCTCGCTCGACACGCTGGCCCGCCTCATCACGCGGCGCACAGAACCCCACGTCAAGCTCCATTGAGCAGCCATGGCCATGACCAGTCCCCCAGCCGATTTCGACGCTGCCTGAAGCCGGGCCGTCGTCATTCCCTTCGCATCAACCCTCAAGGAGACTCTCATGTCAGACGATATCGTGATCGTGGCCGCGCAACGCACGGCGGTCGGCAAGTTCGGCGGCTCGCTCGCCGGCACGCCCGCGCCCGAACTGGGCGCGCACGTGGTGAAGGGCCTGCTCGCCAAGGCCGGCGTGCCGGGCGATGCGGTGTCCGAGGTGATCATGGGCCAGGTGCTCGCGGCCGGCTCCGGCCAGAACCCCGCGCGCCAGACCGTGATCAAGGCCGGCTTGGCCGTCGGCGTGCCGGGCCTCACCGTCAACAAGGTCTGCGGCTCGGGCCTGAAGGCCGTGATGCTGGCGGCGCAGGCCGTGAAGTGCGGCGACGCCGAGATCGTGGTGGCCGGCGGCCAGGAGAACATGAGCGCCGCAGCGCACGTGCTGCCCAATTCGCGCAACGGCCAGCGCATGGGCGACTGGAAGCTGGTCGACACCATGATCGTGGACGGCCTGTGGGACGTCTACAACCAGTACCACATGGGCACCACGGCCGAGAACGTGGCGAAGAAGTACGGCATCACGCGCGAGATGCAGGACGCGCTGGCGCTGGCCTCGCAGCAGAAGGCGGCGGCCGCGCAGGACGCGGGGCGCTTCGACGACGAGATCCTGCCCTTCGGCATCGCGCAGAAGAAGGGCGACCCGATCGTCTTCGCGGCCGACGAGTTCGTGAACCGCAAGACCAACGCCGATGCGCTCGCCGGCCTGCGTCCGGCCTTCGACAAGACCGGCTCGGTGACGGCCGGCAATGCCTCGGGCCTGAACGACGGCGCGGCCGCGGTGCTGGTGATGTCGGCCTCGCGCGCCGCCGCGCTCGGGCTGCAGCCGCTGGCGGTGATCCGCGCGTACGCGAGCGCGGGGCTGGACCCGTCGCTGATGGGCATGGGCCCGGTTCCCGCTTCACGGCTGGCGCTGAAGAAGGCCGGCTGGAAGGCGCAGGACCTCGACCTGATGGAGATCAACGAAGCCTTCGCGGCGCAGGCCTGCGCGGTCAATCGCGAGATGGACTGGGACACCAGCCGCATCAACGTCAACGGCGGCGCCATCGCCATCGGCCACCCGATCGGCGCCTCGGGCTGCCGCGTGCTGGTGACGCTGCTGCACGAGATGCGCCGCCGCGGCGCCCACAAGGGCCTGGCCTCGCTGTGCATCGGCGGCGGCATGGGCGTGGCGTTGGCCGTCGAGCGGGCATAGGTTCACCCCCGGTCTTCGCGCACTTCGTGTCGCTTCGCCAACCCCCTTCCGGGGGCGACACCAGCGGCCCGGCAAAGCCGGTTCCGCGGTATCCCCCGATTGGACCGCGACAGTTTGGTGCGTCGCAGAGCCTGTGCAGCACAGGGGATCGAACGGAATCTTTTTTCATTTCACGACGAGGAGCAAGCCAATGAGCAACAAACAACACGTGGTCCTGGTCACCGGCGGCATGGGCGGCCTGGGCGAGACGATCTCCACCAAGATGGTCGATGCGGGCTACCGGCTCGCGGTGACCTATTCGCCGGGCAACAAGTCGCACGCCGAGTGGGTGGCGCAGATGGCGCAGCGCGGCTACGAAATTCTGGCAGTGCCTTGCGACGTGGCGGACTACGATTCGTGCGCGCGCGCCGTGTCCGAAGTGCAGGAGCGGCTGGGCCCGGTCGACGTGCTGGTCAACAACGCCGGCATCACGCGCGACATGACCTTCAAGAAGATGGACCGCGTCAACTGGGACGCGGTACTGCGCACCAACCTCGACAGCCTGTTCAACATGAGCAAGCAGGTCGCCGACGGCATGGTGGACCGTGGCTGGGGCCGGATCATCAATGTGTCGTCGGTGAATGGTTCGAAGGGCGCGTTCGGCCAGACCAACTATTCGGCCGCCAAGGCCGGTGTGCATGGCTTCACCAAGGCGCTGGCGCTCGAGGTGGCGAAGAAGGGCGTCACCGTGAACACCATCTCGCCGGGCTACATCGGCACCAAGATGGTCACGGCCATTCCGAAGGAAGTGCTCGACAGCAAGATCCTGCCGCACATCCCCGTGGGCCGTCTCGGCAAGCCCGAGGAAGTGGCGGGCCTGATCATCTACCTCGCCTCGGAAGAGGCGGCGTTCGTGACCGGCGCCAACATCGCCATCAACGGCGGCCAGCACATGCAATGAGCGGACGGTCTTCCCGCGGCAAGACCGGCCGACTGCGCCATGCCTGAGCAGACACTGGGCCTGTCTGAAACGACCCGTGACACGCGCCACCGGGCAGCCACTGATGCGGCCCGTGCGCTCTTGTGCAATAACGGGTTCATGACTTCACGGGAGCCGGCCCGGCGCTTCGATTTGCCTTCCGACACGCAAAGACGCTGGCGCGGCTTGCCGCGCTGGTGCGGCGCGCTGGCGCTGGTGGCCTTGGCCGCCTTCGCCGGCCACCACCTTGCCATGCAGAACGGCCTGGCGCGGCTGCGCGACGCGGCCGACCACCGGCTCGACATGCTCGCGACCGGGCTCGATGCCGACCTGGCCCGTTTCGAGTATTTGCCCGCGCTGCTGGAGATGACGCCCATTGTCCCGGCGCTGCTCGGCACCCCCTCGGATGCGTCGCTGCGCGATGCGGTCAATCACTACCTCGACGGTGTCAACGCCACCGCCGGCGCCGAGATGCTGTATGTGCTCGACGCCGCCGGCACCTCGCTGGCGGCCTCCGACTGGGACCGGCCCGGCACCACCGTCGGCCAGGACCTGTCGTTCCGGCCGTACGTGATCGATGCCCTCGGGCAGGGCAGGGGCCGCTTCTATGGCGTCGGCATCACCAGCCGCAAGCCCGGCTACTACCTCTCGTACGCCCTGCGCCGCGACCAGCCCACGCGCGGCGTGGTGGCCGTCAAGGTCAACCTCGAGGGGGCCGAGCGCGGCTGGCGCAAGCTGCCGGGCGACGTGGCGCTGATCGACCAGCGTGGCGTGGTGATCCTCGCCACCCGCGAAGACCTGAAGTTCCGGCCGCTGTCGCCGCTCGACGCATTGCAGCGGGCCGAGGTGCAGCGTTCGCGCCCCTACGGCGAGGCCGGCCTGCAGCCGCTGCAATGGACGCAGAAGGAGGCGCTGGCGCGCGACGTGCAGATCATCGCGCTCGACGGCGTGGACCAGCTCGCCTCGACGCGTTCGCTGCGCGGCGCGCCGTGGCAGTTGGTGGTGCTCGACGACCTGGCGCCGGTGCGCGTGGGCGCGCGCAACGCGGCCATCACCGCGAGCCTGGCGATGGCGGTGCTGCTGCTGATCGTCGTCACGCTGTGGCAGCGCCGCCGGGCCGTGCGGCAGAAGCTGGCCAGCCAGGCCGCGCTGCAGGCGGCGTACGACACCCTCGAATCGACTGTGGTCGCGCGCACCGCGCAACTGCGCGCCGCCCAGGGCGAGCTGGTGCATGCCGGCAAGATGGCGGCGCTGGGCCAGATGTCGGCCGGCGTGGTGCACGAGCTGAACCAACCGCTCACGGCGATGCGCACGCTCTCGGAGAGCGCCGGCATCCTGCTCGACAAGAGCCGCTTCGACGATGTGCGCGGCAACCTGCAGCGCATCCGCGGCATGGTCGACCGCCTGGCGCGCCTGACCTCGCAGCTCAAGACCTTCGCGCACAAGAGCGAGCTGCCGCTCGCGCCGGTGCCGGTGTCGAAGGCCGTGGCCGACGCGCAGCTCATCGTCGCGGAGGCCTCGAAGAACAACGGCGTCGCCGTCGAGGTCGACGTGCAGCCCGCGACCCTGAGTGTCATGGCCGAGGAGGCCGCGCTGGGTAGCGTGCTCGCCAACCTGATGCGCAACGCCATCGACGCCATGCAGGCATCGCCGCGGCGCACGCTCCGGCTCGAGGCGAGGCCGCGGGAAGGGCGCGTGATCCTGCGCGTGAGCGACACCGGGCCGGGCATTCCGCCCGACATCCTGCCGCGCCTGTTCGAGCCCTTCGTCACCAGCAAGCCGGCGGGCGCCGGGCTGGGCCTGGGCCTCGTGATCTCGGCACAATTGGTGCGAGCCATGGACGGCACGCTGCGTGCCGTCAACCTGCCGGACGGCGGCGCCTGCTTCGTCGTCGACCTGCCGGCCGCCATCCAAACCATCTTTACCCCCCATCCCACAGGAGTGATCTACAAGTGAGCGAAGCCCCTGCCATCCGGGTGCTGCTGGTCGAGGACGACGAAGACGTCCGGATCAGCACGACCCAGGTGCTGACCCTGGCCGGTTTCGAGGTCGAATCCTTCGCGAGCGCCGAACGCGCACGCGGGCAGATCAGTTTCGGCGTGCCGGCCATCGTGGTCTGCGACGTGCGCCTGCCGGGCCTGAGCGGCACCGAATGGCTGCTCGAACTCCACAATGCCGACGCCGAGCTGCCCGTCATCCTGGTCACCGGACACGGCCACATCGCCATGGCGGTCCAGGCCATGCGCGAGGGCGCCTACGACTTCATCGAGAAGCCTTTCAGCTCCGAACGGCTGGTGGCCATCGTGCGTCACGCCATCGAGCGCCGGCAGCTCTCGCTGCAAGTGCGCGCGCTGCGCGACGCGCTGGAGAACTGGCACGGCATCCAGTCGGTGCTGATCGGCCGCTCGGCGCAGATGCAACTGGTGCGACGCACCGTGATGACGCTGGCCGGAACCTCGGCCGACGTGCTGATCTACGGCGAGACCGGCACCGGCAAGGAACTCGTCGCCCGCTGTCTGCACGACCACAGCGAACGCCGCCGACAGCATTTCGTGCCGCTCAACTGCGGCGGCCTGCCCGAGGCGCTGGCCGAGAGCGAGCTGTTCGGCCACGAGGCCGGTGCCTTCACCAGCGCCAACCGGGTGCGCGTGGGCAAGTTCGAATACGCCAACGGCGGCACGCTTTTCCTCGACGAGATCGAGAGCATGCCGATGGCGGTGCAGATCAAGCTGCTGCGCGCGCTGCAGGAGCGCAGCATCGAGCGCATCGGCTCCAACAAGGCCATTCCCTTCGACTGCCGCGTGGTGGCCGCGAGCAAGGACGACCTCAAGGAAATGAGCGACCGGCAGAAGTTCCGGGCCGATCTGTACTACCGGCTCGGCGTGGCCTTCATCGAACTGCCGCCGCTGCGCGAACGGCGCGAGGACATCCCTCTGCTGTTCGAGCATTTCACGCTGCTGGCGGCCGCGCGCTATGAGCGCGTCGCGCCGATCCTGAGCGGCGCGCAGCTGGCCGACCTGATGGCCTACGCCTGGCCCGGCAACGTGCGCGAGCTGCGCAACGTGGCCGACCGCTTCGTGCTCGGCCTGCTGGGCGAGCGCCTGACGCAGGTGCGCGGCACCACCGAAGGCATGCCCGCCTTGCCGCGCGGACTGCCGCAGCAGGTCGAGTCCTTCGAGCGGGCGGTGATCGTCGAGGCGCTGCGCAAGCACCAGGGCGACCAGCCGGCCACCGCCAGCGCGCTGGCGATCGCGCGGCAGACGCTGCACGACAAGTTGCGCAAGCTCGGTATCACGGCGGAAGAATTCAAGTCCCAGTGACTCCCCGACCGTGCCTATCTCATCACCAGGCCGCCATCGACGAACAGCACCTGTCCCGTCATGAAGCGGCTCCAGTCGGAAGCGAGAAAAAGCACCGGACCGGCCACATCCTCGGGCCGGGCGATCCGTCGCAGCGGGGTGGCGGCGATCAGCGACTCGCGGAATTCTTCCCGGGTCGCGCGGCTGGCCTGCGTCGGGTAGACCAGCCCGGGGGCGACGCAGTTGACACGGATGCCGAGCGGCCCCAGCTCGGCGGCCAGGTTGCGGCTGAAGCCGACCAGCGCCGACTTGGCGGTCGTGTAGTCGTGGTACGGAATCACCGGGCGCTCGACCAGGTCGCTGACGATATTGACGATGCTGCCCTGGGCGCGCTGCCTGAAGTGCGGCAGCACGGCCCGGCAGACGTTGTAGGCGCCGCCGACGGCGCCGTCGAACTGCGCCTGGTAGTCTTGCCACGCCGTCTGGTCGAACAGGGCGCGCCGCTGCGGGTCGAATGAATAGGGGCGCAAGGCATTGTTGACGACCACGTCGATGCGCCCCGCTTCATCCAGGACCTGCTCCACCATGGCTTGCACGGCCGCGGCCGAATTGACATCGGCCTTCGCCGCCCAGGCATCGCCACCGGCCGCCTTGCAATGCGCGACCACGGCGGCGGCTGCGGCGTCGTTGCTCAGGTGGTTGACCACCACCGTCGCGCCCTCGCCTGCGAAGGCCTGCGCGATGGCCGCGCCGATGCCGCGGCTGGCCCCGGTCACCAGCACCACCTTGCCGTCGAACTTCATGGCGTCGCCCTCATCGTGCCGGCAGCAGGTCCGTGGCGACCACGTCGGGGACCTGGATGTCGTGCTCGATCAGGCCCAGCTTCCGGTAGGCATCGGCGGCCTTCTGCAGCGACTCGAGGTCGAAGGCGCCGAGGCCGTTCTTCGCGGTGGCGGCCGACACGGTGGCGGCATTGCGCAGCCGGATGACTTCGAGGTTGGTGGCGCGGTCGGTGCCGTCGATGGCGTATTTCACGGCCAGGCCTGCCGCCTCCTCGGGGTTGGCGATCATCCAGGCCGCGCTCTCGCGATATGCCTTCAAGAAGCGCTTCAGCAAGGGCTTGCGCTGCTGGTAGACCTGTTCCCGGACCACGAACAGGTCGCTCGACACGTTCAAATAGCTGCGCACCTCCATCACGTTGACTTCGCCCAGTCCCTTGCGCCTGCCCACCAGCAAGCCGGTGTCGGTGGCGGCGGTGGCATCGACCTGGCCTTGCAGCAGCGGCGCGAAGTTCAACAGCCCGGTGACGACGATGGTGACGTCGGATTCGGTCAGCCCGGCCTGGTGCAGCAGCACCAGCAGGTTCTGGCGGGTGCCGCTGGACAGGCTGTAGACGCCGATCTTCTTGCCCTTCAGGTCGGCGGGCTTGGTGATGTTGGCGGACTTCAGCGAGACCACGTTGAAGACGTTCTGCGGGTAGATGTCGTAGATCGCGCGCAGTTTCTCGCCCTTGTCGAGGGCCGAGAAGAAGGCCCCCGGATCGGTGAAGGCGACGTCCGCCTGGCCGGTCAGGATGTTGCGGATCGCGTCGCCCCCGCCGGCGCCCGGCACGTAGGCCAGGTCGATCCCGTTGGCTTTGAAGATGCCCTTGTCGGGCTCGACCAGCAGGTGCGTGATCTCGGTGATCGGCTTGCTCCAGCCGGCCACCGTGATCTTCTCGAGCGGGTCGGCGGCGTTGGCTCCGCGGGCGGCCGTCAAGGCCAGGATCGCGGCGCTCGCGAGCAGCGCGGCACGGCGTGCGATGGGTCTTTGCATGGTCAGTGGTTCCTTCATGAGATTCGGGTGTAGGGCAGCAGCAGTCGTCTCTCGACGGCCAGCGTGATCTCGTAGAGCAGCAGCCCGAGCGCGGCGATGACCACCAGCACCGCGAACATCAACGGCGTGTCCATCATCCCTTGCGAGGCGATGATCAGCGCGCCGAGCCCCTGGCTGGCGCYGATGAACTCGCCGACCACGGCGCCGACCAGCGCCAGCACCACCGCCACCCGCAGGCCTGCGAGGATGCCGGGCAGCCCGGCGGGCAGTTTCAGGCGCAGCAGTGTCTGGCGGCGCGTGGCGCCCAGCATCCGGAACAGTTCCAGCCGCTGCGGGTCGATCTGCTGGAGACTGGTCACGGTGTTCTCCATCAAGGGGAAGAAGCAGATCAGCGCCGTGATCACCACCGTCGACGTCATGCCGAAGCCGAACCAGACGATGAAGAGCGGCGCCAGCGCCAGCTTGGGGACGACCTGGCTGACCACGATGTAGGGCTTCAGCAGGCGCCGCAGCAGGGTCGACTCGGCCAAGGCCACGCCGCTCGCGAAACCGATCAGGCAGCCGGTGGACAGGCCGAGCAGCAGCTCGAGGCCGGTCGCGCGGATGTGGGGCCACAGGTAGCCGGTGGACAGGCCCATCCAGAGCGACTTCATCACCGCCGAAGGCGCCGGCAGGACCAGTGCCGACACGCCGGAGGCGCGCGACGCCAGTTCCCATCCGGCGAGCAGGGCGAGCAGCAGCGCCCAGGCGCCGAGCCGGGTACGCGCGGAGGCTTTCTTCATGCCGTCGCCATGTCCATCGCATCGCGCACCTGCGCGCAATGCCGGTTGAAGGTTTCGCCATAGCGCATCGCCGGCGCGCGTGGCCTGCTCACCTCGACACGGATGTCGCGGACGATCCGGCCGCGGTCCATCACCGCGACCCGGTCGCCCAGGTACACCGCCTCGGCGATGTCGTGCGTGACGAACAGGACGGTGGTGCGGCGCAGCCGGCACATCTGCAGCAGGTCGTCCTGAAGCTCGCCACGGGTGATCGCGTCCAGCGCGGCAAAGGGTTCGTCCAGCAGCAACAGCGCCGGCTCCAGGATCAGGGCGCGCGCCAGGGCCACGCGGCTCTGCTGGCCGCCCGACAACTGCCGGGGGTAGTGCTGCGCGTGGCTCGCCAGGCCCAGCAGCGCCAGCAGTTGCCGCGCCTTGTCGGTCTCGTCCGCGGTGGGCTTGTGCTGCAGCGACACCGGCAGCAGGACGTTGTCGATCACGCGATGCCACTCGAGCAGCGTCGGCGACTGAAACACGAAGCCGAGTTGCGGGCCGGGTGCGACCACTTCCTTGCCCTGCAGGCGGATGCTGCCCGTCTGGGGATGCAGCAGGCCCGCGGCGAGCTTGAGCAAGGTCGTCTTGCCGCAGCCGCTGCGTCCGACCAGGCAATGGAACTCGCCCTGCGCGATGGTCCAGTCGATGCTGCGCACCACCGGCGGCCAGCCGGGATAGGTGAAGCCCACCTTGTCGATGTCGAGGAAGCTCACGACTGATCCTGGTTTTCCACCACGCTATTGCGCGACCCGCGACGCATGAATCCGGCGCAATCAAAGGCCAGGAACACCGCGGAACCGGCTTTGCCGGGCCGCTGGTGTTGCCCCCTTGAGGGGCTGAGGTCCGCGGCTCCAAGCCTGCCTGCGCAGGCTTGGACGGACACGAAGAGCCGCTGCCTCTGGCAGCGACTCGGGGCGCCGCAAGGCGCTTCGGGGGTGAGTTTCATCTCAGTCCGCGTAAGGCGCCAGCTTGTCGGCCGCGATTTCTGCCGACTGCTCGATCTCGACCATCCGCACGAGGTCCAGCAGGTTGAACCGGCCGTCGTGGTGCCAGCCCGCCTCCGGCGAACTCATCGAGCCGATGGCGCTGATCCGTGTCACGCCGGCGGCGCCCAGCAGCTCCGACAGCCGGAACAGTTCGGCCGGAGCCGCCGCCACGCCCGCCGTCTGCAGGAACGGCCGCTGCGCTTCCACCCGCGCGACCACCTGGTCCAGCGTATCGACCGCAACGACCTGGATGCTGCGGTTCAGCGCCGTCGGGGCCAGGCCTTTCGCCTCATCGGTGTAGGCGACGCCGAAGGCCGCGCCGTCCTCGCCGATCAGCTCGCCGCCGAGCCCGCCACCCGCCGCCATTGCCTGCAGCTCGATGACCTGGCGCCAGCCGGCAACCGCGGCCGAATCTTCCAGCGCGAGGGCCCGGCGCGGGAAGCGGTTCTGCAGGTTGGCAAGCTCGCTGGCGAGGTACTGCGCGAATTGGCGCGGCGACACCCTGCCGCCGCGTTCGACGTAGAACACATGGGGCGAATAGCAGCCTTGCTGGTCGTAGCGCATCACGTCCCAGGCGGCCAGGCGTGCCGTCGCCGGCGCCCGCAGGGTGTCGAGGGCCGAGGCGCTCACCAGGCCGAAGCCCAGCTTGTGGCCGTACGGCAGGAAGCGCGTCGTGACCGGCAGCCGACGGCGGATTTCCTCCAGCGAATCGTTGCCGCCATAGGCAAGCACCGTGTCTGCCTCGGCATAGAGGGCCGATGCCTGTTCCTCCGCACCGCCTTTCCACCACACCACGGCCAGGCAATCGGCCAGCGGCGGATGGACCTCGGCCAGCAGCCGTGCGAACAGGCCCGCGAACAGCGGCTCCGCGCTCGGCAGCTTGCCGATGTTCCCGGCTTTCACGAGCAATCCGCAGACCAGGCTCCAGAGCGGAAGGGCCGGCACGTTGCCGGCCCAGCTGTGGACCAGCAGATCCGGCCCGAAGGCCTTGGCCGCGCCGCCCTTGGGGCGCGGCTGGAATTCGTCCAGCAGCTTGGGATTGGCGAAATCCTCGGCGACGAAGCGATGGAGTTGCGGCGCGCGAAAGGTCTTGAAGAAGGCCGTGAGGCCCAGGCGGACCATCTCGGCGTCGTAGCCGCTGACGATCGGCAGCAGCTGGTCGATCTCCCGGCGGCAGGGGTCGGCCGGGTCCAGCAGGCGGGCCATCGCGCGATCGACGACGTCCACGACCTGCGACACGGTCATTGTCTTCAGATGGCGGCGGCTGGCCTGCTTGACCCGCACGGCGAGCGCGCGCATCTGTTCCGGGCTCAGCACGGGCACGGCGACCTCGAGCCGGGTCGGGCCCGATTCGAAGACCAGGGCCTGCCATTGCACTTCCGCAGGCGCCAGGCCGGGCAGGTAGCCGGCAGCCGCGTGCAGCGTCGTCATGCCGCCGCCGCCCGGATGAATTCCTCCACCGCCAGCGAGCAGCCCTTGGCCTGCGCGCCCTCGGCGCGACCGAGCAGCAGGAAGCCGCCCTCCGCGGCCAGGCCCACGTCCTCGGTCAGGATGGTGGTCACCGAATTGAAATTGGCGAGGTCGCAATGGACCAGGATTGCGCGTTCGCCAGGCGCGACTTCGCGGCCCGTGAGCGGGTCGACCAGCCGAGAACGGATCCAGTGCGGCCCGGACTTCACCGAGGGCACCGTCGCATTGCCGGCATCGTAGAACTGCGTGCTCAGCTCGGTCATGCCGTACATGTTGATGCAGTGCGATCGCTCGATGCCGAGCAGCGCGGCCAGCGCCGCATAGAAGTTGTCGAGCGGCAGTTCGCGCGACTGTCCCTTGTAGCCGCCGGTGTCCAGAACCCGGCTGCCCGCGGGCAGGCGGAACGACCGGCCGCGCTGCTGGAGTTCGTCGATCAGGTGCACGAAGCTGTAGCTGGCGCCGAGCAGCGCAAAGGGCTCGTCGCGATGTTCGGCATCCGACAGGGCCTCGCACAGGCCCGGGAGGTCCAATCCCTGCGGGCTCACGAAGTAGCGGCTCTCCCCGGTGCCGAATGCGTCCAGCGCGAGCGCCAGGTAGTGGGCCAGCGAGGAATTGGGCAGCACGGTTTCAGTGGGGAACAGGATGCCCATGCGCATCCGGCCGCGCCCCTGCATGAAGCGCTCCGAGAAGTTGCGGAGCATCGACCGGTCGTAGACCGCCAGCGTCGGATGGAAGTGACGGCCCTTGACCTCGCTGCGGGTCGTGCCGCTGGTCATGAAGACCCGGTCCGTTGCGGCCGGCGGCTCGCAACGCAGGTCCAGCTCCTTGAAGGCGTCGATCGGCACGGCCGGGATGTCGCTCCAGCGCTTCACGTTGCGCGGGGTCGCGCCGCGCCGCTGGCAGAAGCGTCGATAGGCCTCGTTGTTGCCGTACTGGTGGGCGAACAGGCGCAAGGCCAGCCGATCGAACGCATCGTCGGTGCACCCGTCTTGCGCGATGAAGGCGAGGACGTCGGCGACCACGTCGCCGGCCGTACCCGTGACCGCGGAGGTGTTGTTCATAAGGACTTCTTCGTGACCGTGAAACGGATGCTCCGAGGGCCACGTCGACCTCGGCAGGATGCGCCGATGATCGAAGTGATTGCTCTTCTTCCGCCGGCATTAACCGGTTCAAGTTCGCGGGTTTGGATCTCAGCACTGTGGCGTGCACCCCGGAGCGTCGTCGATATTACATGGATCCCAGGCGCGCGCGATCCCCGGCGCCCAGCTCCCGGTAGAAATAGGTCGTCGCGCACAGCCCGCCCTGCGGCAACAGCGCATAGCCGGGAATCACCCCGACCCGCTGCCAGCCGAGCCGCGCATAGAGCCGTTCGGCGCTGTCGCTGGAGGTGTCGAGCACCAGCAGCGTCTTGCCGCAATCGCGTCCCGTCTGCTCGGCCGCGCGCATCAGCGCCTCGCCCCAGCCGCGGCATCGCGCGCGGCGGTGGACCAGCATCTTCGACAGGTCCGCGCGGTGCGGCTGGTTGTCGGGCTGGGCCAGCACCAGCTGCACGGTTCCCACGATGCCTTCCGCATCCTCGGCGATCAGCAGCGCGCGCTCGCCGCTGGCGACCCCCTCGGCCACCTGGCGCCAGAACGCCATGGCTCTCGACAGCGGCAACGGCTGCATGAAGCTCACGGAGGCGCCGCCGTCGACGCAATCGATCAGCAGTTCGGACAGCGCGCGCACCTGCGCGTCGGAGACCGGGTCGAGGCGTCGAATGTGGCGGACGGAAGGGGCTGTGTCGGGGGTCATTTCATCTCCACGCAGAGGGCAGGGTGGCCATCACGACGGCATAGCGCGTCAGGCGGCGCGTCGGGTTGTGATAGCTCACGGGACGGTCGAGCACATGGGCCAGGCAGTCACCGGCGTCGAGCCGATGGCAGACATCGCCGACCGTGACCTCGATGGCGTTCTCGAGCACCCACACCTGCTGGTGGATGCGCGGCTCGCGGGCGCCGCTCTGGTAGGCCACGCGCGCCTGCGGCGGAAAGGCCACCTCGACGATCCGGATCGGCGACGACACGCCGGCGGGAGAGACGTTGCGCCGCACGTAGCCCGAATGCGGATCGCGCCACAAGGGCTGGTCGGCCAGCCGCGCCACCGGGTCGTCGCTGGCCTGCGCCGGCTCGAACAAGGAGGCCAGCGCCACGCCCAGGCCGGTGGCGAGCTTCTCCAGCACGACCGCGGTCGGACTGCTCTCGCCGCGCTCGATCAGCGAGATCATCGAGCGGCTGACGCCGCAGTGCGCGGCCAGTGCGTCGAGCGAGAGGCCGCGCGCCGCCCGCAGCTCGCGCACCCGCTCGGCGATGCGTTCGTTCAGTCCGCTTGCTTGATCCGTCATGTTGGAATAAGTATCCGATATATTGGATGATTCGTCCAGTCCGCGCAGCGCCGGCCCGGCACGGCGGCTGCTTGGTTAGCATCGTGGCGAGCGGGAGCGGTTCCGCCCCGAGCGAGAAGGAGTTCCCATGCGATACCTGCAATTGCCCGGCGGCGGGCAAATGCCCACGCTCGGACTGGGCACCTGGAAGATGGGCGAGTCCGCTGTCCGGCGCGCCGCGGAAGTCGCCGCGGTTCGCGCCGCCATCGACATCGGCTTGCGGCTCATCGACACGGCCGAGATGTATGGCGAGGGCGGCGCCGAGGAGGTGGTCGGCCAGGCCGTGGCCGAGGCGCTGCGTGCCGGCGACGTGAAGCGCGAGGAGCTGTTCATCGTCAGCAAGGTCTATCCGCACAACGCCAGCCGCGGCGGCACCCCGAAGGCCTGCGCGCGCAGCCTCGCACGACTGGGCCTCGACCACATCGACCTCTACCTGCTGCACTGGCGCGGCGAGCATCCGCTCGCCGACACCCGGGACGCGATGCGGGCGCTGGTCGCCGACGGCAGGATCCTTCGCTGGGGCGTCAGCAATTTCGACACCGACGACATGGAGGAGCTCGCCGCGCTGGCCGGCGACTGCGCCGCCAATCAGGTGTACTACTCGGCGGCCGAGCGCGGCCCCGAGTTCAGCCTGCTGCCCTGGCAGCGCGCGCGCGGCATGCCGATGATGGCCTACAGCCCGATCGACCAGGGCGCGCTGGCCGCCGACGCCGGACTGCAGCAGATCGCCCGCGGGCTCGGCGTCAGCGCGGCGCAACTCGCGCTGGCGTGGGTGCTGGCGCAGCCCGGCGTGGCGGCCATTCCGAAGGCGGTGCGCGAGGTCCATCTGCGCGACAACCTCGCGGCGGCCGGCCTGGCGCTGAGTCCGGACGTGCTGGCCGCGATCGACCGCCTGCACCCGGCGCCGCGGCGCAAGAAGCCGCTGGCCATGATCTGAACCCATGACCCCGCAACTCGGCCTCGTCCTCGCGCTGCTGGCCGGTGCCGTGGGCATGTTCGCGGTCGGCCGCCCGCGTACCGATGTGGTCGCGCTGCTGATGATGGCGGCACTGCCCTTCACCGGCGCGGTCAGCATGCAGGAGTCGCTGGCCGGCTTTGCGGACCCCAGCATCGTGCTGATCGCGATGCTGTTCGTGATCGGCGAGGGCTTATTGCGCACCGGCGTGGCGCAGCGGCTCGGCGACCTGCTGGTGGCGCGGGCGGGCGGCAACGAGACCCGCCTGATCGTGCTGCTGATGCTCATCGTGGCCGCGGTCGGCTCGGTGATGAGTTCGACCGGCGTGGTCGCGATCTTCGTGCCGATCGTGATGCGCGTGGCGCGCAACACCGGTGTCGCGGCCGGACGCCTGATGATGCCGCTGTCGGTCGCGGCGCTGATCAGCGGAATGTTGACCCTGGTGGCGACGGCGCCCAACCTGGTGGTCCATGCCGAGCTGGTGCGCGAGGGCTTCGAAGGCTTCCACTTCTTCAGCTTCACGCCCTTCGGCTTGCCTCTGCTGCTGCTGGCCGTCGTCTACATGCTGGGCGTGCGGCGCTGGCTGGGTGGCGCGCAGCAGCCGCCCCGGACGGCGGACCGCCGGGCCGGGCTCGACCAGTGGATCGGCGAGTACGCGCTGGCCGAGCGCGGATCCCGATTCCGCGTGCGGCCCGGGTCCACGGCCGTCGGCCGGGTCTTCGACGCGCTCGACGCGGCCGCCATCCCGGGCCTGAACCTGCTGGCCATCGAGCGCCGACGCCGATTCGCGCGCGACCTCCTGGCGCCGGGCACCGCGATCGAGGTCGGCGACGTGCTCTTCTTCGACCTCTGCCGGCCGGGCGCCGACCTGGAGGGTCTCGGCCATCGTCTCGCGCTCGAACGATTGCCGCTCGCCGGCGCCTATTTTTCCGAGCATTCGCAGGACATCGGCATGGCCGAGGCGCTGGTCCCGCCGGGCTCCGCCCTGATCGGCAAGACCATCGTCGAGGCCCGCCTGCGCGCCCAGCACGAGGTCTCGGTCATCGGCCTGAAGCACGGCAGCACGCCCGAGCGCGGGGAGATTCTCGATGTGCCGCTGAAGGCCGGCGACACGCTGCTGGTGGTCGGCCTCTGGCATGCGATCCGCCGGCTGCGCCCCGACATGGACCTGATCGTCTTCAACTTGCCGGCCGAGTTCGACGAGGTGTCGCCGGCGGCCTCGCGCGCGCCGTTCGCGCTGGCCTCGCTGGCATTGGTGGTGGCGCTGATGGTCAGCGGCGTGCTGCCCAATGTGCAGGCGGCGCTGATCGGCTGCCTGCTGATGGGACTCTTCGGCTGCGTCGACCTGCGCAGCGCCTACCGTTCGATCCATTGGCCCAGCCTGGTGCTGATCGTCGGCATGCTGCCGTTCTCGCTGGCCCTGCAGCGCACCGGCGGCGTCGATCTCGCGGCCCAGGTGCTGGTGGGCGTCGTCGGCGAAGCCGGCCCGCGCACCGTGCTGGCCGTGATCTTCGCGGTCACGGCCGTGCTCGGCATGTTCATCTCGAACACCGCCACCGCGGTGCTGATGGCCCCCGTGGCGCTGGCGATCGCGAAGGAGCTGCAGGCCTCGCCGTACCCCTTCGCGATGATCGTCGCGCTGGCGGCCTCGGCCGCCTTCGTCACGCCGGTGTCCTCGCCGGTCAATACGCTGGTGGCCGGGCCGGGCGACTACAGCTTCATGGACTTCGTGCGCATCGGCCTGCCGCTGGTGCTGCTGGTGTTGATCGCCAGCGTCGCGCTGGTGCCGTTGCTGCTGCCGTTCTGATTTGGCTCGCCCCCAGGTTGCCCGGCACTTCGTGTCCGGGCGCCCACCCCCTACCGGGGGCAACACCAGCGG